>CAMDSU010000006.1 GCA_945907335.1 Bordetella parapertussis
CCCGCCATCAAGCCCGTTGCTCTGGAACTGGTGGCGCAACACCGTGCCAAGGGTGAAACTTTGGTCATGGTGACTGCTACCAATGAATTTGTCACCGGTCCGATTGCCAAGGCGTTCGGTATGGATGTGTTGCTCGCGGTGGAGCTCGAGCGCGACGCCAACGGCCATTTCACCGGCGAGATTGCGGGCGTGCCCAGTTTGCGCGAAGGCAAAGTGACACGCGTGAGCGAATGGTTAACCAAGCAGGGCTTGGACTGGCCGCAAGTGCAAGCCACGTTTTACAGCGACTCAACCAACGATTTACCTCTGTTGGAAAAGGTGCAGGTACCGGTGGTCACCAACCCCAGTCCGGCATTGCGACAAATCGCCCAACAGCGGTCATGGCGTATCCTCGACCTTTTCGAGAACCCATGATCAAAAAAATCATTCAAAACCTGTTCGGTAAATCGGGCAGCAGCAGCGCTGGGCGTTTCGGCAAGCGGCGCGTGATTCCTGCTACCACCCACGGCATTGACCCAGAGTTGGTGGACGAGCGCGCATGGAACGTGGTGCGCACTTTGCAAGAACGTGGATTTCAGGCCTACATCGTCGGCGGCGCGGTGCGCGATTTACTGGTCGGCTTAAAGCCCAAAGATTTTGATGTAGCCACTGACGCCACACCCGAAGAAGTCAAAGCGTGTTTTCGACGCGCTTTCATCATCGGCAGACGCTTTCGCATCGTGCACGTGGTGTATGGGCGCGGGCGCGACCACGAGGTGATTGAAGTCTCTACATTCCGTGCGCACTTGGACAGCAACGATGCCGAGCAAGTCAGTGGTAACGAGCGCACCAGCAAAAAAGCCTTGTCCAATATGACCCATGCGGTGGATGCCAGCGGCCGCGTGTTGCGCGACAACGTGTGGGGCCCGCAGGACGAAGATGCCACCCGACGCGATTTCACCGTCAACGCCATGTACTACGACCCGAGCGTGGGCGAAGTCATCGATTACCACCACGGCTTTGAAGACGCTGCCAAGCGCGTCATTCGCATGATTGGTGAGCCGGCAGCGCGTTACCGCGAAGACCCGGTGCGCATCATTCGCGCCGTGCGTTTTTCCGCCAAACTCAGTGCGCTGGGTTTCAAGCTTGAGCCGCGCACCGCCAAGCCATTGAAAGCCATGTTGGAGCTGCTGGCCGATGTGCCGCAAAGCCGTTTGTTCGATGAAATGCTCAAGTTGCTGCAAACCGGACACGCCATTGCCAGCATCGAGCAGTTGAAAAAACTCGGACTCGCACGCGGCATTTACCCGCTGCTTGACGTGGTGGTTGAACGGGCGGATACGCCATTTGTGCAAGTGGCTTTGCAAGACACCGACAGAAGAGTGGGCGAGGGCAAACCAGTTGCCCCGAGTTTTTTGTTGGCGTGCGTGTTGTGGGCCGATGTTCGCGAAGGCTGGCAAGCACGCATGGCTGACATGCCTGTGTTTCCCGCACTGCAAGAAGCGATGGAAGAAGTGTTCAATGCGCGTATTGGTGACGTTTCCGGGCGCGGCAAGTTAGCGGGCGACATGCGCGAAATTTGGAGCATGCAACCCAGGTTCGAGAAGCGCAGCGGCAGTGCGCCTTTTGGCTTGGTCGAACAAGCACGTTTTCGTGCCGGCTTCGACTTCATGTGTTTGCGTGCCGAGGTCGGTGAAGTGGATGTGGAGTTGGCCGATTGGTGGGAAGACTTCAGCCTAGCAGATGATGAAAGCCGCATCGCTTTGTTGCAAGCCGTCAAGCCCGCGCCGCGTGCAGTGCGTGGTGAAGGCGAAGCCAAAAAACGCCCGCGCCGCCGCCGTAAACCTGCGGGCGCCAAACCCGATGCCGGTGGTCACACAGACGCGTGAGTCGGTCAGCGCTTATGTCGCTGTCGGCGCCAATTTGGGTGACGCTGTCGCGTCGGTCACGCAGGCTTTGCAAGACCTGAGCGGATTGCCGCAGACGCTTGTGCAAGCGGTGTCTTCTTTGTACCGCAGCGCGCCCCATCAGGCCGAAGGTCCTGCGTTCATCAATGCGGTAGCGCAGATTCAAACCCGTTTGACTGCACCTGATTTGCTGACTGCGTTGCAAGCTATGGAAGTAGAAGCAGGGCGGGTACGCAGCCATGTCAACGCACCCAGAACGCTGGACCTTGATATTCTTTTTTATGGTGACGCCAAGATATACAGCCGTTGGTTAACAGTTCCTCATCCGCGCTGGATGGAGCGGGCATTCGTGTTGTTTCCCTTGCAAGAACTCGCGCCTCGCAAAGTCATTCCTGTGATGTTGCATGCAGTGGCTGAGCAGCTGATTGAAAAATTGCCCTGATTGCACCCACGCGTTTATTGGGAAATTTTGCGGGCTTCTTCAATTTGCGATTCGAAATAGCGTTGAAATCCGTAGGCCAGACTAGATATCAGAGCGGTGGCGCCTATCATCATCGACAAGACCAAGGCGCCGACCGTCAACCAATTGGTGCGCCCGCTGCTGGCTTCGGTGTCAGCGCTAGGGTTATAGCGCTGGTTCCAATCTGTTTGGGACAGCAAACCCCAGTACAAGGTGTGAATGGCGCTGATAGCAATGGATATGCCCAGCAGCGGTGCTAACCACCAACTCAATGGATCGTCAAGCCCGAAGGACTGGGCTCGCTCAAACCCATAGATACCCAACACGCTGAGTAACACCTGCGACCAGCCGACGGTGTCGCGCAAACCGAACATATAAAAACGGGCGGCGCCCATGGGGCCTGCGATCACGCCTATCCAGCACACTAAGGTTTTGTTTTTCATGCAAGGATTATCTGCCTCTGCCGCCCGCCGCCGTATTTCGGTTGGCGATAACCGTTTGCGCAGAAGGAAGAATTTTGCTGGGGGTCCATGGGCCCACATGGTGGGCATAAATGGCGGTGATTGCTGGCAAATCATCAGGTTGGCGAGCGCGTATCAACGGTTGAAATAGGCCCATGTGGGCGGCAGTCTATAATGACAGGCTTTTCAGCGAGCGCTGGCCGGGTGGTCAAGTCGCGTGTCTCATCGCTGAATCAAAGACTGCACCCAAGGATAAACCATGGTCGTCATCCGACTCTCCCGCGGCGGCGCAAAAGCCCGTCCATTTTTCAACATCGTTGTCGCCGACAAACGTGTTCGCCGTGATGGCCGCTTCATCGAGCGCATCGGCTTTTACAACCCCATCGCTGCCGGTGGCGAAGAAGGCTTGCGTATTTCTCAAGACCGTCTGAGTTACTGGACCGGTGTGGGCGCACAAACATCGCCCACGGTTGACCGCCTGATCAAACAGGCCGGCAAAAAAGCCGCCTGATACCCAATCCCATGCAGCCTGCCTGGGAGCCTGCTGAATTGCCAGCGGATGCTGTCGAGGTCGGACGCATTCTGGATGCTTGGGGCCTCAAAGGCTGGTTCAAGGTCTTGCCCCATAGCGCCTCACCGGAGGCGCTTTTTTCTTCCAAGCGCTGGTATTTGCAAGCCAATCAGCGCGGTCCTTCCCCTTTTACGGGAACGGTAATGATGCGCATACGCGAGGCCAAGGAACATGCCGATTCCGTGGTCGCTTGTCCGCATGAAGCGATTGACCGCGATACCGCTGAAAGCCTCAAGGGGGCGAGGATTTTTGTGCCGCGCTCCTCATTTCCCTCTACCAAAGAAGACGAGTTTTACTGGGTCGATCTCATCGGTTTAAGTGTGCGCAACCGCGAAGGCCAGGATCTGGGAACGGTCAGTGAATTGATGTCCACCGGCCCGCAAACTGTGCTGGTACTGCACCAACCTAATCCCGATGACGCAACCAAGCCGATAGAGCGCATGATCCCTTTTGTCAGCGCGTATGTCGATCGGGTAGACATCACCGCCCGGCAAATATGGGTGGACTGGCAAGCGGATTATTGAGCCCGCAACCATGCGTATCGATGTCATCACGCTTTTCCCCGAACTGATCCAAACCTTCGCCGTGCAAGGCGTGATACGCCGTGCATTTGACAATGGCAGCATCGCCTTGCATTGCTGGAACCCGCGAGATTTTGCCGATGGACCAAACCGGCGGGTCGATGACAGGCCGTTTGGCGGCGGCCCCGGCATGGTCATGCTAGCCGAGCCACTCACTGCTTGCTTGCAGGAGATTCGACAAGCGCGTGAAGACAACCGGCAACGCGCCCCGCTTATTTACTTTTCTCCCGTTGGCTCGCAACTTCAACAAGCCATGGTCCGTGGATTTGCCAGCTCGCCTGACGGCGCCGTGTTGTTGTGCGGTCGTTACGAAGGCGTTGACCAGCGTTTCATCGATACCCATGTGGACTTACAAATCAGCTTGGGCGACTTTGTCATGTCCGGCGGGGAAATAGCCGCCATGGCTTGGCTCGACGCGGTTGCCCGTCTGCAACCCGGTGTCTTGAACGACAGTGACAGCCATGCCCAAGACAGTTTTTCACCCGATCTGAGCGGCTTGTTAGATTCCCCGCATTTCACCCGACCGGAAGTCTGGCGGGACCACAGTGCCCCGCCCGAACTGTTGTCAGGGCACCATGCCCATATTGCACAGTGGCGACGCGCCAGCAGCCTGCGGTTGACGGCAGAAAACCGCCCTGACTTGATCGCCAAAGCCCGACAGGCCGGGCTACTGAGCGCTAAAGATGAACAAATATTGGCTGGCAAGAGCTGATAGCCAGTTGGTTATAATGGAGGGCTTTTCGATCCTCTGGGTGGCCGCCTGGTGTTTCAGCCTTTGTGCAAACACCGGCCTTTTGTGTAGCGCACCCATGATCGTACAGAGGACCTTATGAATCTCATCCAAATCCTGGAACAGGAAGAAATCGCCCGAATGGGCAAAAAAATCCCCGTATTCGCGCCTGGCGACACCGTCGTGGTCAGTGTCAATGTGGTGGAAGGTAGCCGCAAACGTGTGCAGGCCTTCGAAGGCGTGGTGATTGCAAAGCGCAACCGCGGCATCAACAGCAATTTCATTGTTCGCAAAATTTCCAGTGGCGAAGGCGTCGAGCGTACTTTCCAGACCTACAGCCCGCTGATCGCCGCTATCGAGGTCAAGCGCCGCGGTGATGTGCGCCGTGCCAAGCTGTACTATTTGCGTGAACGCAGTGGCAAATCTGCGCGTATCAAAGAAAAACTCACCGCCAAGGCCACACCGGCTTCCAAGGCGGCCGCAGCCGCTGCTGAATAATCTTCAACAGATGATGGTTTGCCAAACCGCCTCAGTGCAAGCTGTGGCGGTTTTTTATTGACCATGGCTCAACCCCCTTTCGTGTCATTGGCCCAGATTCCCGATTTTTCTCCCCATGATGTGGAGGTACTGGGCACTGATGGGCATTTGCCAGCAGTGCCCCTGCATGCGTTGAGCGAAGTGTCCCTCAGGCACAGGTTTGCGCGTCCAGCCTCCGGCGAACTGGCAGCTTTTCATGAGCCCTTATGGAACGATGCTCCCCCTAAACCCGCGTCGGTGTTGTTAGGTTTGGTCATGCGAGCGCAACCCAGTGTGCTGTTGACTTTGCGCACCGTCCATTTGTCGTCACATTCTGGTCAAGTGGCATTGCCCGGTGGCCGCCAAGATGCACAAGACGCAGACGAAATCGCCACTGCTTTGCGCGAGGCGCAGGAAGAAGTGGGCTTACATCCGGATTTTGTGTCTGTGCTGGGATGCTTGCCGGTATACGTCACAGGGACGGGTTACCGGGTCACGCCGGTAGTGGCGCTGCTGAGCCCGGCCATGCAACTGACAGCCAATCCGCATGAGGTTGCCGAGGTGTTTGAAGTGCCGCTGGCGCATTTGATGGATCCAGCCAACCACCGCCGGCATGCCGTGCAATGGCGTGGCGTCACGCGGGAATGGTTCTCCATGCCCTATGACAACGAGCACAGGCAACGCTTGATCTGGGGCGCCACCGCTGGCATATTGCGGCACCTCTATCAATTTTTAAGTGCTGGCGATTAACTTCTATCATTGGCACATGAGTTTTCTATCGTTGCTTTTTGCTTTTTTACTGGAACAGGTCAGGCCGCTGGCCTCTGGGCACGGTCTCGAACGAGCATTTCACAGTTGGTCGGACTGGCTCAAAAACAACCTGGACGCCGGCGACCGCAGGCACGCTTGGACCGCTTGGTGGGTGGCTGTCGGTGTGCCTTGTGTGCTGGTAGTTGCGGTGCATTGGTGGTTGATGCTTGCCGTGGGATGGGTGTTTGCCATGCTGTGGAGCCTTGCCGTTTTGTATGCCACATTGGGGTTCAGGCGATTTAGCCACCATTTCACGGGTATTCGCGATGCCTTGGCCACTGGCGACGATGTCGCCGCCAGAGAACTCTTGCGCGTCTGGCAGGGTAACGCCGATGTATCCATGACACGCACTGAAATTGTCAGGCATGTGATTGAACATTCAGCCCTTGCCGCACACAGGCATGTGTTTGGCGTGGTGGCTTGGTTTTCATTGTTGGCTGCGGTGGGCTTGGGCCCGGTGGGCGCACTGTTGTTTCGTTTGTCGGCTTTGCTTTTCAATGCCTGGGGCGAACACAAACCGCTGTCGGCAGAAGATGGTCCGCATATCAGCGAGGCGCTTCAATCGGTAAGCGCAAGCGCTTGGTATCGGGTGGACTGGTTACCGGCTCGGTTGACCGGCCTGTCTTTTGCCGTGGTGGGTAATTTTGAAGATGCCGTGGACGCTTGGCGCCAACAATCAGATCAGTTTCAGCATCCCAACGATGGCGTTGTGTTAGCCGCAACTTCAGGGGCCATCAATGTGCGTTTGGGTGGGGCAGTGATGGGATCTGATTCAACAGAATTCAACGACATCAGTGACATGGTTCCACCCACAGCAGGTCGCGAACCAGAGTTTGCGCATCTTCGCAGCATGGTTGGACTGGTTTGGCGGGCGGTGGTCATGTGGATGGTTTTGTTGGCCTTGCTCACCTTGGCACGTTTGGTCGGTTGAATTCAAGCCGCGCTCAATAATTTTTGGGTGCTGACAACTCTGCGAACAATTCCACGTAAATTTTGTAGCGTCCCGCATCAATATTTCCATCGCTCAATGCGCGTCGCACACCGCATTCAGGCTCGTGCACATGGGTGCAGTTGTAAAACTTGCAGTCCTCTTTGTACGGCCGAATATCGGGCATATAAGCAGCCAAGTCTGTGGCAGCAATATGGTTCAAGCCGAATTCTTGAAAACCAGGGGAATCCAACAGCGCAGTGGTTTTTTCTGCGTCAACCCAGTACCAAGTCGTAGAGGTGGTGGTGTGCTTGCCGCTGTTCAAGGCTTTAGAAATGATGTTGGTACTGGCGTTGGCAGCGGGCACCAGTCGGTTGATCAATGTGCTTTTGCCGGCGCCCGATGGGCCCAGCACCAAGGTGACACGGTTGTGCAATTCAGCACGCAAGGCAAGCAAGGGGTCTTCAAGCAGGCGCAAACCCAGCGGCAAGACATCCACGCCAAACGCCCTGTAAGGCGACAAGCGCGCCCAAGCTTTGTCAAAAGCCTCGCGCAAGTCTTGTTTGTTCAAAGCGATGAGGCTGCGAATGCCCGCATGCTCAGCCGCAATCAATGCACGTGCCACTTGGCTTTGTGAGAACTCGGGTTCTGCGGCGACCAGCACCAGCACTTGGTCTAAATTGGCGGCAAAAGACTTGGTGCGAATTTCGTCTTGTCGATAAAAAAGATTTTTGCGCGTGTCGACTGATTCGATGCTGCCCTCGTCCTCACTGGCTAGCCATTGCACCGAATCGCCAACCACCGCTTGGTTTTTTTTACCGCGTGGATGACAGATTCGGCGATTGCCTGCACTGTCTTCGACCACCACATGCCGGCCGTGGCTGGCGACCACACGGCCAGTTTGTGTCATGAAGCCAATTTGGCCAGACGCTGCGAAGCCGGCGGGTGCGAATGATAGAAAGCCACATACAGTGGGTCTGGTGTCAAGGTAGACGCGTTGTCTTGATAAAGCTTGATCAGCGCTTGTCGCAAGTCTGCGGCATTGGCATGCTCGCTGGCAAATGCATCCGCTTCAAATTCATGCTTGCGAGAACGCGCAGCGCGCAACGGGGTAGTGATAAAAGTCAATAAAGGCACGACCTGCATGAACAACAGCAAAGCCAGTGCGTTGTTTTCAGAGAGCACATTCGGCATGACACCCAGCCCTTGGTAAAACCACACTTGCGTACTGAGCCAGCCCAGCGCTGCCATGCCGACCAGCGTGACTAAAAAGCTTCTGAGTAAGGATTTGGGAATGTGGTTGAGCTTGGCGTGCCCGAGCTCATGGGCCAACACTGCTTCCATTTCGCTGGCGTTGAGTTGCTTGAGCAATGTGTCGAAAAACACCACCCGTTTTTGTTTGCCAAGGCCCGTGAAAAACGCGTTGGAGTGGGCAGAGCGGCGACTGCCGTCCATCACAAAAAAACCATCGGATTGAAAGCCAGTGCGTTGCATCAAGCGATTGACCCGTTCTTTGAGTTCGGCATCTTCTAAGGGTTGAAATTTGTTGAACAGCGGCATGATGAAGTTGGGGGCGATCCACATCACAAACAATTGGTAAGCCACCAACAATGCCCACGCCCATAACCACCAAACGCTGCCGCCTGATTGCATCAACTGCAATACCGCCCAGATCAAAGGCATGCCCAACACCGCACCCACCAAAGTGCTTTTAACCAAGTCACTCAGCCACAGGCCAACAGTCATGTTGTTGAACCCGAAGCGTTGTTCGAGATGAAATGTTTGGTAATAGGAAATGGGTAAATTCAACGCGCCGGTGATCAGCATGAAACCGACGACCAACGCCAGCTGTTGCAGCATGCCCGGGCCGATCAACCCAAGCAGCCATTGGTCGAGCAAGCTCAAACCACCAAGCAAGGTCCAGCCCAATAACACCAGCGCATCTACAGCCAAATCCCAATGCCCGAGGCGCAGTTTGGCCAAGGTGTAATCCGCCGCTTTTTGGTGGGTGGGAAGACTGATGGATTGCGCGAAATCGGCGGGAACTTGGGCGCGGTGGGTGGCCACGTGGCGAATTTGTCTGTTGGCCAGCCACAGTTTGAGCAGCAGATTGACTAACAGCAACACAGCGAACAGCAGGGTGAAATTCATGGGAGACATCATGGGAGAAGTGTAGAGGTTTGCACAATTGCACCATCAGTGTAGTTTCATGCGATGCAAGCAAGCCGCTATTTTCGTTGATAAGGCCTAACCAGCGTGCGCTTGAGGGACAATGACCGCATGACCACACAACCCACTACCCAAGCGCCCTCGGACGTCACCGAGCTTGCAAAAAACGACAACAACCTGGTTTGGCTGGATTGTGAAATGTCAGGCTTGGATCCGGAGCGGGAAAGATTACTGGAAATCGCCATCGTTGTGACCGGACCCAATCTCACACCAAGAATCGAGGGTCCGGTGGTGGTGGTTCACCAAAGTGATGCATTGCTCGCGGGCATGGACGCTTGGAACAAGGGGACCCATGGCAAAAGCGGTCTGATTGATAAAGTCAAATCCTCTGTCGTCACTGAAGCGCAGGCAGAAGAATTGTTGATTGACTTCATGAAGAAATATGTCAGCAAAGGTGTGGCCCCTATGTGCGGCAACACGATTGGGCAAGACAGGCGGTTTTTATTAAAGTACATGCCACGCTTTGAGGCTTGGTTTCATTACCGAAACCTCGACGTCAGCACCTTGAAGGAATTGTCAAAACGCTGGAAACCAGAGGTCTACAACAGCTTTAAAAAGCAGCAAAGCCACACTGCTTTGGCGGATGTGCACGAATCGATTGATGAGCTCGCGCACTACCGCGAACACTTTTTGAAACTGTAAGTCCTCATAAATTCACATAACAGCATTCGCTTTTCGTGCGAGAATACCCGTAGTCGCACCGAACGGCGCGACCCAGCTACATCCTCCTCACACCTTGGGCTCTATTTGAGCCGCGTTGCAGTTTTTGCAGCATGCTTTGTTTGAAGGTTGATGTTTTTCAAACCTTTAAACGGAGCTGCCTCACCATTTGGGTGCGGGCTAAAAACACAATGGACGATTTAAATTTGCATTCCCCCGCTGACGCTAACCACGAACCAGCCCACGAACCCTCAACTGCGCACAGCGCACCCACCGTAGCCGCAGTTTCAGCAGCACCCAATGCATTTGCCCAAATGGGTCTGGCAAAAGAGCTCTTGGCCGCCGTGCACGACTTGAATTTCACCCAGCCCACAGAAGTCCAGTTGCGCGCTATTCCTTTGGCTTTGCAAGACAACGCCGACAAACCTGCCAACGATTTGCTGGTTTCTAGCCAGACCGGCAGCGGCAAGACCGCCGCATTTTTGTTGCCGGTGTTGCACACCATTTTGATAGAGCGCCAAGCGCTTGAGCAAGAAGAAGCCAAAGAATGGGCGATGAAACTTGAGCAGGCCAAAGCCAACGGCGAAGAGCTTCCCAAAAAGCCACGCCGTAAAAACCCCACCGATGTGCGCCATGTCAAACCTGCATTCCCCAGTGCGTTGGTGTTGTGTCCCACGCGCGAGTTGGCGCAACAGGTCGCCAAAGACGCCATCGATTTGGTTAAACATTGCAAAGGTTTGCGTGTCGCCTGTGTGGTCGGCGGTATGCCGTACCCCTTGCAAATTGCGCGTTTGCACAATGCTGACTTGGTAGTCGCCACGCCCGGACGCTTGCTGGATTTGCAGCGCTCCAAGCAATTGCATTTGAGCAAAGTGCAATTTCTGGTGGTCGACGAAGCCGACCGCATGCTGGATTTGGGCTTTGCCGAAGACCTGGCTGATATCCACAAACTGACGGAATCGCGCCGTCAAACCATGATGTTCAGCGCGACTATCGCGCCGCGTATTCAGCAATTGGCCGCGCGCATCATGCGCACGCCTCAGCGTTTGCAAATCGAATCCACGCAGGCGCAAAAAAGCAATATCAAACAAATTTTGTTTTGGGCCGACAGCCAGCAGCACAAACGCAAATTGCTGGACCACTGGTTGCGCGACACCACCATTGACCAAGCCATTGTGTTTGCCAGCACGCAAATTGAATGCGATGCGCTTGCCGAGGATTTGCAGCAAGTCGGGTTTTCAGCAGTTGCTTTGCATGGTGCGCTCAGCCAAGGTTTGCGCAACCGCCGTTTGCAGGCATTGCGCGATGGTCGTGTGCAAATACTGGTTGCTACCGATGTGGCCGCGCGCGGCATCGACGTGCCAAGCATCAGCCATGTGTTCAATTTCGGCCTTCCTATGAAGCAAGAAGACTATGTGCACCGCATTGGCCGCACCGGTCGTGCCGGCCGCGATGGATTGGCTGTGACCTTTGCCGAGTTCCGTGATCGCCGCAAAATTCTCGATATCGAACACTACACACAAGCCACTCTGAATGCAGAAGTCATTCCTGGCTTGGAGCCTACGCAACGTCCTTCACGTGCGCCGTCGCATGAACAACGCCGCGGCAAGCCCGGTGGCAAATCTTTTGCAGGTGCCAAGCGGGGCAATGGCTTCAAACCCCGCGGTGCGGCCAGAACCTAAAAAAAATCACTGATCCGGACCCAAAATTGCCAGAGTCAAGTTTCTCTGGTGTTTTTGGGCGGTTTTGTTGCTGTTTTGCAAATCACTAATATTTTATAAAGACAACAAAGAATTATTCAATTAATGAATTATTTTGTATTGATTTATTTGAAATAAATATTCATTTAACTTATTGATTGAGTATTTTTTAACCGTTTTAGCGAGCCAAGTTTTGCTTTTTTTATCAATTAAATCAAGAGCTTCAATAAAAAAGTTAATTTACATTTGATCTTTGATAAGATCAAAACAAGGGAGCAAGTATGGCAAATCCAGCAGATTCATTAGAAAGCGTCGTGATCGGTGACGGCGTCGTCGTAAAGGGCGCTTTCACGGTGCCTTCAAAAGCCGTGATCAATGGGGTGATTGAAGGTGATTTGACTGCTGAGGAAGTGCTGATCGGCACCACTGGGCGCATCACTGGCAGAGTCTCTGCCAAGATGATCGATGTCCGTGGTCAGTTGCACCACACCATCGTCAGCGAGAAAAGCCTGATCGTTCGTGCCACAGGAAAAATCGTCGGAAAAATTCACTACGCTGAAATCGAAATTGAAAAGGGCGGAGAAATTGAAGGAGCCTTGCACCAAGGTTCAGAACCGCCTGCTTCCACCACAACCACTTCGGCGCCTCAACAGCAGGCTAAGCCATCAGGCACCTGATGCCACATCCATGGTGAGTTCATGCGTTTTTTGTCCTACTCCGCTCTAGCATCTGCCCACCGTGTCCCTTTATTGGTCAAGCGTATGTGGTCGCGCGAGTACCATGATGTCAAGTTGATTCTTGAGCAACGCGGGGACCTCAAGTACTTCAATATCCCCGCAGGTTTTCAGCGTTTTGCAGCCCGAGGCATTCTGATCACATCGGCGTTTTTGCTTGGCTTGATACTTTTTTTGGCCATTGCGAGTTTGATGTTGGGTATCAGCCGTGCCCGCTTGGAAAAATCGCATGAAGAGGTTTACCGTGCTTTATTGACCAGTTCGGTAGATGCCAATTCGCCTGATACGGGTTCCCTCAGTGAAGAGCAGATGATCACATTGGCGCAAACCATTCGTGACCGCGACATGAGTATTCGGCGGTTTGTAGAAACCTCGATGGTGGCAGTATCAGAAGAAAACGAAACGCTAAAAACTCAATTGGAATTCTCTGGGTTAACCGAAAAAATTGTGCGAATCATTCAGCAAAATTCTGCCAACGGTGGCTATTCTCCAGAAGGCGATATTCAATCTAACCCATTGTTGCGAGGTAAAGTTGGCGACGAGTTGGCAACCAATCGCGCGTTACGCGAGGTGTTGTACGCACTACCCACCCATTTGCCGGTTGCCAATTACAGCGTCTCTTCAGACTTCGGTATCCGAAAGCACCCGCTGAGCGGGCGTTCACATTTTCATACTGGTCTGGACTTGATGAGCCAAACTGGGGACGACAAAGTATTCGCCGTCAAACCCGGAATTGTGGTCATGGCAGAATATCACCCTCAGTACGGCAACACAGTGATGATTCGGCATTTAAACGGTGTCGAATCCTTGTACGCACATTTGGCGCAATTATTGGTCAAAGTGGGGGACAAGGTCACCACAGAAAGCCAACTTGGCTACATCGGAAACACGGGAGACTCCTCCACTGGCAAGCATCTGCATTTCGAGATCTTGGTGGGAGGCTATCCTGTCAATCCGCAAAAAGTGATTCGGACCGCGCAATATGTTCAACAAATCAAAAATAGCAACCAATAATTCCGTTACGCCACCTGTTGCAGAAACTACTAAAGTGACTGCAACTGTTGAAACCAGCCCAGACAATCAGTCAGTTGCCCAACCACAGAGAAATAACATGATGGACATGATCTCCTCCAACGCTTCTAAGCCCTCTATCTTGAGCGAGGGTTTTTCGTTTCGTGGTGAAATTGCCGCTAAAGGCGCTATTCATGTGGAAGGTTCTTTGAACGGTCAAATTCAAGTCGACGAATTGACCATAGGTTCACGCGGTCAGGTTGAAGGTGTCGTGACCTGCTCTAGTTTGCATATCAAGGGAAAATTCTCTGGCACTGCTACTTGCAGTGAATTAATCGTGACGTCGTCGGCTTCGGTGGATGGTCATGTGGTGTACCAAACGCTGTCGGTACAAAAAGGTGCATCTATCAAAGGTGAATTGCTGCTGGTAAAGTAAGTTTTTTGATCAAAGGCCATGAATGTCGGACATTTCCCAGATTGACGGTCAATCCGTTCGACTCAAGAGAGAATCATTAGGCTGGGCCATTTCTGACCTGGCCACCATGGCTTGTTTATCCACCAAACAAATCAAGCAAATCGAAGAAGGTGGCATGACCGCTTTCTACAGTGAAAATGTCAAGCTCACCGCCGCACGAAAAGTAGCCGGGTTGCTTGGTATGACAGAGCCCCAGTTGTTCGGGCAGGTCACGCCAGCGGTCATTGAGAAACCACAACCACCCTATTTTGATGAGGCCCACAGTGAAACTGATGAGGCTGTTCACCATGAGCCTGCCCACGACTCAAGCCCAAGCTCAGAAACTGCTGCTATTTCTCGCAGCGAATCTTGGCATTTTCTGGCGCAACCCCCTGAAAACATAAATCACAACGAGCAAGCCAGTCAGCCTGATTCGCCAACTGCTCAGCTTGAGCCAGCAGCGCCGCTGACCAATGAGGCAACGCCGCTTCAAGAGCCCGCCTCAGAACCAGCGCAGGAGGAGGCTCCGCCTAAAACCAGCAACACCAATTATTTGATCAAGATACTCGCTTTGTTTTTGGTGGCCTTGGCAGCGGCCGCATTGCTCAGGCAACAAGCCGCAGACGAAAGTTCCCAAGCCGCCCCTGTCATTGATGCGCTACCGATCTTGATACCTTCCCCCGAGGTGCCATCAGCGATGCCAACTGCCCAAGAGCCTTCAGGCAACGCTGCACCTGCAACAGCAACCAGCTCGGATGCGGCTGCGGCGCCGCCCAACCCAAGTCCGGACAGTGCACAGATAAACACGACCACCCCACTCGATAAACCCTTGCCCGCCGGTTCTGACACGCCTGCAGCCAACGGCAGCAAATAACTTTTTCGTGAACCGGTATACCTGCGGTGCGATGTGGCAATAAACACCCAGCCTAGTTCTTAGCACCCATGCCCAAGGCTGCTTGACGTGATGCAGCGTTGACTGCGTCGTTGGCGGGCTCTAGCGGCCATCCAGACATATGGGTCATCGCCAAGTTGTGCATAGCGTTTATCCACACTGGGCTGTCGTTGATGCATTCAATATAGTGGAATTGCTCGCCACCTTCTTCTAAAAAGGCCGCCTTCACTTCCAGTGCGATTTCCTCAAGGGTTTCCAAGCAATCGCTGACAAAGCCGGGGCAAACAATATGTACTGAGCGGCAACCCTGTCGGGCGAGTTCGCGGACGGTGGGTTCGGTGTAGGGTTCTAGCCATTTGGCCTTGCCAAAGCGCGACTGGAAGCACACTTTGTATTCGTCTTTGGACAAGCCAAGGGCTGCGCCAAGTAACCGTGCGGTTTTATGGCATTCGCAGTGGTAGGGGTCGCCCAATTGCAACGTGCGTTCGGGTACGCCATGGAAGCTCATCACCAACTGCTCTGCGCGCCCGTGCTGGGCCCAGTGCGAACGGATTTTGTCAGCCAGTGCATTTATATAACCGGGGTGGTCGTGGTAATGGTTGATGAAGCGCAGTTCAGGCAAGTTGCGGGTGCGCATGCCCCAGGCATACACCGCATCGAAAACGCTAGCGGTGGTGGTGCCTGAGTACTGGGGATAGGCAGGCAAAACCAATACGCGGGTAACGCCTTGCGCTTTTAATTCATCCAGTACCAGTGGCACCGCAGGCGAACCATAGCGCATGGCATAGCGGACCACCACCTTTTGTGGATCAAACAATTTCTGCAAAGCCAGGCCTTGTTTTTCTGTCCAGACCTTCAGCGGGGATCCTTCCGCGGTCCAAATGCTGGCGTATTTGTGCGCAGACTTGGCTGGACGGACTCGCAAAATAATGCCGTGAAGAATCATCAGCCAAAGAAAACGCGGTATTTCTACCACTCTGGGGTCGCTTAAAAATTCAGCAAGGTAGCGGCGCAGCGCGGGGGCGGTAGGGGCCTGAGGCGTGCCTAGGTTGCAATAAATAATGGCAGTTTTGGCGGGCTGTCCGTGGCTGTAGGCTGGTTCGGCAGCAAATCTGGGAGATGAAGTCATGCCTTATTTTCTCCCAAGTGCCACCCCTCCAATAGGTTCACTGCGTGAAGCCCCGATTGCACCCCGCCTTCCAAGGTAGAAGGGTAGGGACCAGCGATGTAATCCCCACATGCCACCAATGATTGATAGACCAACGCAGGCGGTCTGTGAACCCCGGGCACACAGGCAAATGCCGCGCGTTTTTCCACCACGGTCAGCAACGCGCTGGAATGGCGCAGCCCCAATTGGTCTTTGGCCTGCCGCTGCACCAGCTCTGTGGTGGTTTGCCTGTCTTGGGTACTGGCGCTGACCACCATGGCCAACACGCCTTGCATGTCGGGGTCTGGCGTCAGTTTGCCTTTGTCAAACGCGAATTGGGCGGGTGCATTTGCATCACAGTGCAAAGCCATGACAGGGCTGTGCCAATCAAGTCTTTGGTTGGCTTGTAAATACACCGTGGTGATGGCGGTGTGCGTCAAATCATTTGCCTGAGCTGACCACGATGGCTCGATGGCAGCCGTGAGCCGGGCCGCTTCCCAAGCGGGACAAGCCAAGACCACCGGGTCTGCCAGTAACTCTTCCAGATGTTGAACATGGCGACCGGTGACGACTTCAGCGCCATGCTGCGTCAACCATTGCACCACCGCATCAGGCCATAGGCTGCTCATATCAGTGCGCGGAATCAACATGTCGCTGCTGCCTGTGCCGCCCATCAAAGCGTCTTGCATGACCCGCAAAAACACCTGGGCACTGGCCTGCGCTGGGGGCAGATTCAGCGCCGAGACACACAGCGGTTCAATCAGCAACGACATGACCGTTGGCGGCAAATGGCAACACAGCGTAGTCACTGTCATGTCAGGTGGCGCTTGAAATTGGTTCAATCGCCAGCGCAATGCCTGCCCAGTGAGCGTCAGTTTGTCATGCCAACCCCAGCCCTTGGCTTGCATGATCGCCACCAGCATGTTCCATGGGGCGGGCCAAGCGGGTAATTCCAAGCCGGAGTCATCGGGTCTTCGCAAACATAACGGCATGCGCCAAAGGTGTTGCTCGGCGTCAATGCCTACGGTCTTCATTAAGCTTAGTGTTTCGCGGTAAGCGCCAATCAGAATATGTTGGCCATTGTCTAGGGCCAAACCGTGGTGCATGACTCGCCGCGCCCGCCCGCCGACTTGGGGCGCAGCCTCAAGCAAACGTACTTGCCAGCCTAATTGGACGGCATGCACGGCCGCTGCCAGTCCTGCCCAGCCTGCGCCCACCACCGTGAGTTTTTTCAAAATCGTCCCAACGCCTGCATTTTCCAAGCGAGCCACAATTTGCGAACAGGTGTCAGTGACACACGTTGCTTGAGCACTGGAAATTTAGCTTCGGCGATTTCATGCAGCAAAGTTCGGTAGATGCTGGCCATCATCAGGCCTGGTTTTTGTGCCCGCCAATCGGCAGCAGGCAGCATGGCCAAAGCCTCCTCATACAAACCCAAGGCCCGATCGGTTTGAAACTGCATCAGTGCCTGAAATGCGAGAGAGTCTCTGCGGTTGAGCAGGTCTGCAGCAGTGACCTGGAATTGTTGCAACTCATCCACGGGCAAGTAAATACGGCCACGCAACGCATCCTCACCCACATCTCGAATGATGTTGGTCAATTGAAACGCCAGCCCCAGCTTATGCGCATATGCGGTGGTTTGGCCTTGGGTTTGGCCAAAAATAAGGGCCGCAACTTCGCCCACCACCCCGGCCACCAAGTGGCAATAGGTTTGCAGTCCTTTGAAATCAAGGTAGCGTGTTTGGTGCAAATCCATGTCGCAACCCTGAATCACTTGTTGCAAATGCTGCTGGGTGATGCCGTGCTCAGCGGTCAATGGCATCAACGCCTGCATCACAGGATGCTGTGCGTTCCCCGCAAAACTGCGCGCCACTTCTGTGCGCCACCATTGCAATTTGTGTGCAGCGACGCCAGCGTCATGGACCTCGTCCACCACATCGTCAATTTCACGGCAAAACGCATAAAAAGCAGTGATAGCGGCCCGTTTACGGGGCGGCAGAAACAAAAAAGCGTAGTAAAAACTGCTGCCAGAACCAGCGGCTTTGGCTTGCACATATTGCTGAGGTGTCATGGCCGAGATTGTGGCACTGGCGCTTTGGCTATTCGAGTTGCGGGGGCTTAGAAGCCATCCATAGGCTGCGCCACAGCATCAGAGCAACATCTGCGGGATTGAGTTGTGGTCGGTGCTTGAATGTGTCGGTGCGAGAAATTTTGTCCAAGATGCGCAACCCGCCTTGCACCACCAGACGCAATTCCCAGCCGGCACGCCCAGGCACTTGGTGCACCAAGCCTGCACCTTTGAGCATCAATGACCGGGCGAACGCCAGTTCATCGGCAAGCTTGGCATTCACAGGCAGGTAAAACCTGCCGCGCTCAATATCCACGCTCAGGTCCTGCCAAAAATTGATCAACTGCAAGGCCGAACATATGCAATCGCTTTGCTGCAAAGCCACAGCATCGTTGATACCGTACAAATGCAACAGCAAGCGACCAATT
Source organism: Bordetella parapertussis (assembly GCA_945907335.1). Lineage (GTDB taxonomy): Bacteria > Pseudomonadota > Gammaproteobacteria > Burkholderiales > Burkholderiaceae_C > Limnohabitans. Next base: position 18,267 of record CAMDSU010000006.1, read on the forward strand.
GGGTTGGCGGATCGGCTGCAGTAGTCCAGCAGTTCCGTGTGGTTTTGGTAGGTGCGCTTGTCGCGCGTGTGAAGGATATCTTGTTCAAACGCTGAAAGAAGCGCCAGCAAGTGGTCAATCGGGATGTCAAAGGTATGCATTTCACGCCACAAGGCTTGCAGCATCGCCGGCCAGTTTGGGCTGATCGGCCCGCTTTGGTGCAAACCGTTTTGCAAGTCTGTGCGCAGGGTAGCGAGCAGCTGTAGGCGCTCCTCGGCGCTGGCTTGGCCTTCGTCAGCAATGTCGTCGGCAGTACGCGCAAAGTGGTAGATGGCCACCACGGCTGCTCGCAGATGCGGCGGGCAAAGCACCGAAGCAACAGGAAAGTTCTCGTAGTGGTTGACTTTTGACATGGTCTTCGTATTGTCACTTGACATGACAGGTATTCAGAATTAGATTACTAACCAGTCAGTCATTAAAAAATTTTCAGGGTTTTCCCATGTATCGCATTCAAAATGCCTTGTGCATCTCTGGCGTGTTGTTGTTGCTTGCTTGCTCACCGGCTCCGAATAATCAGGTGCCCATTAGAGCTGTCAAGGTGTTGCAGGTCAGTGAATCCATACTTTCCCCGCAGGCTGAATTCGCCGGAGAAGTGCGCGCCAGGGTTGAGGCGCGTGTCGGCTTTCGGGTAGCTGGCAAATTAACTGCCCGCTATGTCGAACTTGGCCAACGTGTCAAAGCCGGGCAATTGCTTGCAGAGATGGACGCACAGGACTACCGTTTATCAGTTGACGGCGCCAAGGCGTCGGTCGGTGCCGCCCAAACCAACCGGGACCTGGCTGCAGCAGACTTCAAGCGCTACAAAGAATTGCGTGACAAAGAATTCATCAGCGGCGCGGAATTGGAGCGCCGTGAAAGCACTTTGAAAGCAGCGCAATCCCAGTTTGAGCAAGCGCAGGCGCAGCTTTCCACCCAACGCAATCAGTTGACTTACAGCAAGTTGTTCGCAGACAAGTCCGGCGTGGTGACAGGTTTAGAAGCCGAAGTGGGGCAGGTGCTGAGTGCGGGCATGCCAGTGCTGCGACTGGCACAAGACGGCGTGCGCGAAGTGGCGTTTGCCGTGCCTGAGGACAGGTTGTCGCTGGTCAAGCCCGGTCAAGTCCTCAAGGTCAAGTTATGGGGTGGCCCACAAACTTTGTCTGCCAAAGTGCAGGAGGTGGCTGCCAGCGCCGATCCTGTTACCCGCACCTTCATGGTGAAGGCGACATTGGATGACATGAAAGTACCGCTGGGCAGTACAGCCACGGTGCTGATCAGTGGTGAAAAATCTGTCTCCAAAAATATTGTGTTGCCCACTTCGGCGGTGCGGCAAGAGGGTGGCAAAACCAGTGTTTGGGTGGTTGAACCCGCTAGCATGACCGTGCGTTCTCAGGCGATCGAGGTCAGTGGCATGCAAGACAATACGGTGGTGATCAGCGGTGGGTTACAGCCCGGCCAACAAGTGGTGACAGCGGGTGTGCATGTGCTTTCTGAGGGCCAAAAAGTCTCGTACTTCCAACCCGTCGGTGGTCAGCCATGACAGATTCTTCCAATTCGGCAAAAGGATTCAATTTGTCCGAATGGGCTTTGAACCACCGGGCCTTTACCCGCTATCTGATGGTGGTGTTGCTGTTGTTAGGCGTGGCGGCATATTTCCAGTTGGCCCAGGATGAAGACCCGCCATTTACTTTTCGCGCCATGGTGGTTCGTACCTATTGGCCAGGTGCAACCGCGCAACAAGTGGCAGAGCAAGTCACCGACAAGATTGAACGGGTGTTGCAAGAAGCCCCTTATGCGGACAAGATCCGCAGTTATTCAAAGCCCGGTGAATCGCAAGTCATTTTTCAGCTGAAAGACTATTCCAAGCCCCAGGAAGTAGCGGATGTCTGGTATGCGGTGAGAAAAAAAATTGGTGACATGCGCCATACCCTGCCGCAAGGGGTGCAAGGACCTTTTTTCAATGACGATTTCGGCGATGTGTATGGCGTGATTTATGCGCTGCAAGCCGACGGATTTTCCCCTGCGGAATTGCATGACATTGCAGACGATGTCAGACAGCAATTGCTACGTGTCAAAGACGTCTCCAAAGTCGAATTGTTTGGCGTACAGGACGAAAAAATATTCATCGAGATTCCGCAAAAAAGACTGGCCCAGCTCGGCCTCGATCTGAATGCTGTGTTGGCCCAACTGGGACAGCAAAATGCCGTGGAAAGTGCGGGTAACTTGCAAACCCCTCAAGATGTGGTGCAAATTCGCGTGGCTGGTCAATTCGAAGCGGTGGCGCAGTTAAGTGCCATGCCCATTCGAGGCGTCTCGGGCCAGCAACTGCGCTTGGGCGATATTGCAACCATCTCGCGCGGATATGCCGACCCGCCAAATGTCAAGGTGCGGTTTCAAGGCCAGCAGGTCATTGCACTGGGCGTGTCAATGACCAAGGGCGGTGACATCATCCGCCTGGGCAAATCCTTGGAAGTTGCTGTTGATAAATTGCAAGCCAGTTTGCCAGCAGGCGTGAAACTCAGCAATGTGCAAAACCAACCCATCGCGGTGTCGCGTTCGGTCGGTGAATTCATCAGCGTATTGATAGAAGCGGTGGTGATCGTATTGTTGGTGAGTTTTGTCTCACTCGGGTGGCACAAAGGTGGGCGCTTTGGTTGGTATGTCGATATGCGGCCTGGTTTGGTGGTTGGCATCACCATACCGCTGGTACTGGCGATGACTTTTTTGGCCATGTACTACTGGGACATCGGGCTGCACAAAATTTCTCTGGGCTCACTGATTATTTCGCTGGGGTTGCTGGTGGACGACGCCATCATCGCGGTGGAGATGATGGTGCGCAAAATGGAAGAAGGTTTTGACAAAGTCAAGGCGGCCACATTTGCCTATGAAGTGACCGCTATGCCTATGCTGACAGGCACATTGATCACAGCGGCGGGCTTTTTACCTATCGGGTTGGCCAAGTCGGTCACCGGGGAATACACCTTTGCGATTTTCGCGGTCACTGTGATTGCTTTGTTGCTGAGTTGGTGGGTGTCCGTGTTTTTCGTGCCCTTGTTGGGTATTTGGTTGCTGCAAGTCAAGCCGCAACATGCGGCAAACCATCCGCAAGAACTGTTTGACTCAGCTTTTTACAACGCGTTTCGTGCCACCGTCAATTGGTGTGTGAAACACCGCTGGATCACCATCGGCGCGACCTTGCTGACTTTTGCCCTTGGCATTGCCGGTATGGGCAAAGTTCAGCAACAGTTTTTCCCGGATTCAAGTCGCCCTGAAATCATGATGGATGTCTGGTTCCCGGAAGGTACTTCTTTGCAAGCCAATGAAGCACTGGTGAAACAAATCGAAAAAAGAATGATGTCCCTGAATGGTGTGGACTCAGTGAGTACTTGGGTGGGTTCAGGCGTGCCACGTTTTTACTTGCCCTTGGACCAGATTTTCCCGCAGACCAATGTGTCCCAATTCATCGTGTTACCGATGGACTTGGACACCCGCGAATCGTTGCGAGTGGCATTACCCGCCTTGATGGCAACTGAGTTTCCTGAAGTGCGAGCACGCGTGAAATTGTTGCCCAACGGTCCGCCAGTGCCGTTCCCCGTTCAATTTCGTGTCTCTGGCCCGGACCCGTTGGTGCTGAGGCAACGTGCCGATGAAGTCAAAGCAGTGATGCGGGAAAACAGCAACACACGTGACGTCAACGACAACTGGAACGAGTCGGTCAAAGTGATGCGCTTTGAAGTCGACCAAGACAAGGCGCGTGCACTGGGCGTGACCAGCCAGTCCATCGCGCAAACATTGCGTGTCTTATTGAGCGGCAACCCCGTGGGTCAGTTCCGTGAGGGTGACAAATTGATTGACATGGTGTTGCGCCAACCGGCGAGCGAGCGCCAAACCATGACTGACTTAGGCAACGCGTATCTGCCCACCAGTTCCGGCAAAGCCATTCCGTTGTTACAAATCGCCAAACCCGTGTTTGATTGGGAACCTGGTGTGATGTGGCGGGAAAACCGCGACTACGCCATCACCGCCCAGTGCGACATTGCGGAGGGCTTGCAAGGCGCAACAGTCACCCAGCAGCTACTGCCATCGCTCAAAGCGCTGGAGGCCAAATGGGTCGAACAAGGTTTGTCTGCATACACCATCAGCGTGGCGGGTGCGGTGGAAGAAAGCGCCAAAGGATCGTCCTCGATTGCTGCAGGTTTGCCGTTGATGTTGTTCGTGACATTTACCTTGTTGATGATCCAGTTGCAAAGCTTCAGCCGCGCCATGCTGGTGTTTTTGACCGGTCCCATGGGCATTGCCGGCGTTGCTATGTCATTGCTGTTGCTCAACAAGCCGTTTGGTTTTGTGGCCTTACTGGGTGTGATTGCTTTGATGGGCATGATTCAACGCAATTCGGTCATTTTGATTGACCAGATTGAACAAGACCGCGCCAAAGGCATACCTGCCTGGGATGCCATCGTCGAATCAGCGGTACGGCGTTTGCGTCCGATTGTCCTGACCGCAGCCGCAGCCGTGCTCGCCATGATCCCCTTGTCGCGCAGTGTGTTTTGGGGCCCGATGGCGGTGGCCATCATGGGCGGCTTGGTGGTGGCCACGGTGTTGACTTTGCTGGCGCTGCCCGCCATGTATGCCGCATGGTTCAGGGTTAAGCGTTGAGGGCTGAATCGGCAGGGGAAGCCGGTTAGAATTTCGCTTTGACCGATTTTGAACGGGCGGTCTGTCCAGGCAGACCGCCTTTTGCTTTTATTGTGGCCCGCGCGGGTGGCGAAATTGGTAGACGCACCAGGTTTAGGTCCTGACGCCAGCAATGGTGTGGGGGTTCGAGTCCCCCCCCGCGCACCAAAGCGTTCACTTTCTGACGCGTGTCGATTCATTTTGGAGAAGCCCTCATGGCCGTTACTGTAGAAACCCTAGAAAAACTAGAGCGCAAAATCACCTTGACTTTGCCGACTTCCGTCATTCAAAACGAGGTCAATACCCGACTCAAACGTCTTGCCCGCCAAGTCAAGGTGGATGGTTTTCGTCCCGGCAAAGTTCCTATGAATATCGTTGCACAGCGCTATGGCTATTCAGTGCATTACGAGGTGATGAACGACAAGGTCGGTGAAGCTTTCAGCGTGGCCGCCAACGAAGCCAATTTGCGTGTCGCCGGACAACCGCGTATCAGCGAAAAAGAACAGCCTTCAGAAACTGAAATGGCCTTTGATGCCATTTTTGAGGTGTACCCCGAAGTGGTGATCAAAGATTTGGGCCAAGCCGAGGTGGAAACTTTACAAACCCATGTCACCGATGAAGCCATTGACAAAACGGTTGAAATTTTGCGTAAACAAAAGCGCACGTTTGCACAACGTGC
>CAMDSU010000007.1 GCA_945907335.1 Bordetella parapertussis
CGATTAACTGCCCAAGAGATTGCCGCCAAAGTTGGGGGCTATGCCCCATCTGTGGGTAGGTGTAGTGACGCAATATTGTCTGAGCTGCTTACTCGAGGTCACAGCATTCGATACGACAATTCATCTAATCCAAAGTGCTTCGTCTTAAACAGCTTATCCTGAGTTTTTGCTAAATGGTTTCTTTTTGAACGGAATTAATTGGAACCTGACCCCAATTTCCCCGAATTTCCCCTTGAAGAAGATCAGCCAGCGCTGTCAACCCTCAATGCCTGAAATGCCTCACCCCCGTGAACACCATGGCAACACCACGCTCATTGGCCGCGTCAATCACTTCCTGATCCCGCATGGAGCCGCCGGGTTGAATCACGCAATTCGCGCCCTCGTCCACCACCACATCCAAGCCATCGCGGAACGGGAAAAACGCATCGCTGGCCACCACCGTGTTTTGCAAACTCAGCTTGGCGTGCCCTGCTTTGATAGCCGCTATACGCGCTGAATCAAGTCTGCTCATCTGACCCGCACCCACGCCCATGGTCATGCCATTGGCGCAAAACACAATCGCGTTACTCTTCACAAACTTGGCAACTTTCCAAGCGAACAACAGATCTTGCATTTGCGCGGGGCTGGGTTGCTTGGTGGTCACCACTTGCATGTCATTCAAAGACAAACGGTGGTTGTCAGCGGTTTGCATGAGCAAACCTGAACCCACGCGCTTCACATCCAGCAAATTCAAACCATTAGCCCAAGGCGTGTCGCCGCCCGGCGGTAGCGCGATTTGCAACACCCGCACATTCGCTTTGGCTTGCAATTGCACCAGAGCTTCGCCAGTGAAAGACGGCGCGATCAACACTTCCACGAACTGCTGCGCCAGCGCTTGCACGGTGGACAAATCGACCGGGCAATTGAAAGCGATGATGCCGCCGAAAGCCGATGTCGGGTCGGTCTGGTAAGCCTTTTTGTAAGCGGACAAAGCGTCTTCGGCCACCGCCACACCACAAGGGTTGGCGTGTTTGACGATGACGCAAGCCGGCGTGTCAAAACTCTTGACGCATTCCCATGCCGCGTCTGCGTCTGCAATGTTGTTGTACGACAGTTCTTTGCCTTGCAATTGACGCGCAGTCACCAGCGAACCCGGCGCGGGTTCGGCATCCCGGTAAAACGCTGCCAGTTGGTGCGGGTTCTCGCCGTAACGCAAGTCTTGCAATTTGACAAAGCGGCCATTGGCCTGTGCGGGGAACAAACTGCGTTGCTCGGTGGCCAAGTCCAGCGAGGACAAATAATCGCTGATCGCGCCGTCGTACATGCTGATGCGGTTGAACGCGGCCACCGCCAGTTTGAAACGCGTGGCTTCACTCAAACCCTGGTGCTCGCGCCATTCGTCAATCACTGGCTGATACTGCGATGCGTGGGTCAACACGGCCACATGCTTCCAGTTTTTGGCGGCGCTTCGCACCATCGCCGGTCCGCCTATGTCGATGTTTTCAATCGCATCGTCCAGTGTGCAATCGGGCATGGCCACCGTGGCTTCAAACGGGTACAAATTGACCACCAGCAAATCAATGGTTTCAATGCCGTAGTCTTGCAAGGCCTGCATGTGGGCAGGCACATCACGCCGCGCCAACAAGCCGCCATGCACCTTGGGGTGCAGGGTTTTGACACGCCCATCGAGCATTTCAGGGAAACCGGTCAGGTCGGCGACTTCTCGCACCGGCAAACCTTGGGCGGCCAGCAACTGCGCCGTACCACCAGTGGAAATCAGCTTGACACCTAATGCATGCAATGCCTGGGCGAGTTCCACAACACCGGTCTTGTCGGACACGGAAATCAATGCATTCATGGATACAACTTTCTAATGAGCTGACAAGGTAAAGCGTAACAGTCAGAGTAATTTGTGATCGGTGAGTTTTTTACGCAAGGTATTGCGATTCAGTCCCAGCCAAGTGGCCGCGCGCGACTGGTTGCCGTCTGCGTGTTTCATGACGACATCGAGCAATGGCTTTTCCATGACTTGAATCATCATGTCATGCAATTGATCGGGTTCAGCACCACGCAAATCCTTGAAATACGTTTCAAGGCTGTGGCGAATCACCTCTTCAATCTGCTTTTTACTCATGTGCTTGTCTCCAAAACGGATGTGTGTTGTATGGGCTCTAAACGGTCTGACAGCTGGGCCAAGCCGTCAAAATAATTGGCAACAGCGAGCAACTGCAGGTCGCAGTCGTCGATGGCATTCATGCTTTTTCTAAAGGCCAATGCATGCGGCAGGCCATGCGTATACCAAGCAATGTGTTTGCGTGCACTGCGCACGCCCAAGTGCTTGCCGTAAAGGCTGTAGTGGTCTTGCAAATGGTGCAAGAGCAATCGCTTGACCTCGGCGACCAAAGGTGAGGCAAGCTCGCTGCCGTGGCTAAGGTAATGCGCAACTTCGCGAAATATCCAAGGACGCCCTTGGGCAGCACGCCCAATCATCACCGCATCAGCCCCAGTCAGCGCCAGGACTTGTTTGGCTTTTTGTGGGGAATCAATGTCGCCATTGGCCACCACAGGAATGGTCAGCGCTGCCTTCACCAGGGCAATGGTTTCGTACTCAGCAAAGCCGCTGTAGCCCTGTTCGCGGGTGCGGCCATGCACCGTGACCATTTGCACACCGGCTGATTCGGCTTGTCTGGCCAGTGAGATGACATTGCGCTGATCGGCACGCCAACCGGTGCGCATCTTCAGCGTCACGGGTACCTCGTAGGGCATGGCTGCATTCACCACCGCTTGCACAATTTGCATAGCGAGTTTTTCGTCTTGCATCAACGCTGACCCTGCCCATTTGTTGCAGACTTTTTTGGCGGGACAGCCCATGTTGATATCGATGATCTGAGCGCCGCGCTGGATGTTGTAGACCGCCGCGTCAGCCATCATGTCGGCATCTGTGCCAGCGATCTGCACGGCGATGGGGCCGTCTTCACCGTCGTGGTTGGCTCGACGCGAGGTTTTCAAACTGTCCCACAAATCTTTGCGCGATGTGACCATTTCGCTGACCGCATACGCCGCACCCAGTTGTTTGCACAACATGCGAAACGGCCTGTCTGTGACACCTGCCATGGGTGCCACAAACACGTTGTGTGCTAACTCAAACGAACCGATGCGCATGTGGACTCAATAGCTGTGCTCAAAAAGGAGGCACGATTCTAGCGGTGTGAAATGTTTTTGTATGCGTTTTTTTTGATGTATTTTTTCACTGAACATTTGTGCGTTTTTGTATCGGTTTTTTTGCACGCACAACAATTACACTGCCTCAGATGGAGAATTTTTTTCAATCCCTATTGACAAACCTAGCGCAGCCCGAGTATGGGTTGATCGTTTTATTTGGTGCGTCCTTGTTGGCAGCGACTTTGTTACCGTTGGGTTCCGAGCCTGTTTTATTAGGCTTAATCACTTTGAATCCATCGCTGCTGTGGCCCGCATTGTGTGTGGCAACCATAGGCAACACATTGGGTGGCGCAGTGGGTTGGTGGATGGGGGTGGGCGCAGACCGTTTATGGGCAACTCACCAACCGTCCTTCAATAAAGCACACCATTTGCGCGCCCTGAAATGGTTGCAGCGTATGGGGCCTGCAGCGTGTTTAGGCGCATGGTTACCCGTGATAGGCGACCCGTTGTGCGTGGTGGCTGGTTTTTTAAGGCTGCCGTTTTGGCCGTGTGTGTTTTACATGGCCATTGGCAAAGCACTTCGTTATGGTGTGCTGGTGTTTGGCTGGCAATGGATCGTTTGAGCAGCGTGAATCAACAAGCAGGTCGAAAAAATGCTTGCGTGATGATCACGACACCTGTCAGGAACTGAATAAAAAGTTCATCACATCGCCGTCTTTCACCACATATTCTTTGCCTTCCGCACGCATTTTTCCTGCGTCCTTGGCGCCTTGCTCACCCTTGAACTGAATGAAGTCGTTGAAGGCGATGGTTTGCGCACGTATGTAGCCTTTTTCAAAATCGGTGTGTATGACACCGGCGGCTTGCGGGCCGGTATCTCCTACGCGAATGGTCCATGCCCTCACTTCTTTCACGCCTGCGGTGAAATAAGTTTGCAAACCCAGCAACATATAAGCAGAGCGGATCAAGCGGTTCAACCCTGGTTCTTCTTGTCCGAGTTCTGCCAAAAACATGTCGCGGTCTTCGTCACTCATCTCGCTCATTTCGGCTTCAAGCTTGGCGCTGATAGCCACCACAGGGGCATGCTGCGCTTGAGCAAATTTTGAGAGTCGCTCCAGCATGGGGTTGTTCTGGAATCCGTCCTCGGCCACGTTAGCCACAAACATGGCGGGCTTAGCGGTGATCAGGAAAAATTGTTTGACCGCGAGTTTTTCTTCCTTGCTGAAGTCAATGGTGCGCACCGGCTTGGTGTCATTCAACGCGGTCTGGCAGCGTTCCAAAATAGCGACGAGTTTGGCGGCTTCCTTGTCGCCTGAGCGTGCGGTTTTTTGATGGCGATGAAGCGCTTTTTCCACGCTGCTCAAGTCTGCCAAGCACAACTCAGTTTGAATCACTTCAATGTCTGAAATAGGATCGACCTTGCCAGCCACATGAATCACGTTGTCGTCTTCAAAACAGCGCACTACATTCACAATCGCATCGGTTTCGCGGATGTGCGCCAAAAACTGGTTGCCAAGTCCTTCACCTGTGCTCGCTCCTGCCACCAACCCGGCGATATCCACAAACTCGACGATGGCGGGTACAACGCGCTCGGGTTTGACGATATCTGACAATTGGTCCAAACGTGTATCTGGTACCTCAACCACACCAACATTGGGCTCGATCGTGCAAAACGGGTAATTTTCAGCCGCAATGCCTGCTTTGGTGAGGGCGTTGAACAGGGTGGACTTACCGACGTTGGGCAAGCCCACGATGCCGCATTTCAAACTCATGGCTGATTCCTTGGAAAGCTAATGCACACGCTAGGGTTGTGCGCAAAGCCTGAAATTCTACGGGCAGGCAACTCCTACAATAGAAAGCATGTCTTCTTCCTTCGATATTTGCATACGCGGCAGCGGCGTGGTTGGTAGCACTTTGGCGCTTTTGCTCGCGCGACAGCGCTTGCGTGTGGCCTTGGTGGGTCATCCTTCACCGGCCACTGATGTGCGCGCTTTTGCCCTGAACGCGCAGTCCCGGGAAGTTTTGTCTGAGCTTCGTTGTTGGCCTGAATCGCCCCATGTCACTGCGGTGCAATCCATGCAAGTGTGGGGCGATGCTGGTGGATTCGTGCAATTCCAGGCGCCCTCGTTCAATGGTTTGACACATATCGTCGATGTGCCCGCGCTAGAGCAGATGCTGTCGCAAGCTATCCATTATCAGACTGAGATTCAACGTTTTGACTCTGCCCCACAAGCCACACTGACTGTGGTGTGTGAAGGTCGCAGCAGCCAATCCCGCAAAGAACTTGGCGTGGCCTACAACAGCATGCCGTATGCCCAACACGCATTGGCCACCCGTGTGCAATGCGACAAACCGCATCGTCAACAAGCATTGCAATGGTTTTCCCGCAGTCACGGCGAGCTCGACATATTGGCGCTCCTGCCCTTGGGTGGCAATGCGGGACAAGAGGCTGCCGTCGTATGGTCTTTGCCATCTTCACGTGCGTTGGCGCTTGAGCAAGCATCGGCGCATGAACTGTCGCTGGCGCTGTCACAGGCCAGCCAACAGGTGTTGGGGCCATTAACAGTCATCGCACCCGCTCAAGTTTGGCCACTTCATCAGGCCCAAGCCCTGCAATGGAGCGGACATTTTGACAATGGTCAATCGTGGGTACTGGCCGGGGATGCGGCACACACCATCCACCCTCTGGCAGGCTTGGGCTTGAACCTGGGCTTGGCAGATATCAGCGAATTGGCATCGATACTCAAAGAGCGCGAAACATCCGCCTATTGGCGGCCCTTGAACGATCCGTATTTTTTGCGCCGCTACGAGCGCGCACGCAAAGCGGGCATGCAATCCACATGGTTGGCCTGTGATGGCTTACACCGCTTGTTCAATCAACCCATGATCCCTATTCAGCAACTGCGCAACTGGGGCTTGAACAGCTTCAATCAGTTCAATGCTCTCAAGCTTTGGACCATGCGCCAAGCCATGCATTAATCAACCCTCGGAATAACCATGTCTTACCAAACGATTCGTCACGCACTGGCAATTTTCTTTGCCTTGTCCCTAAGCTGTTTCAGCACCGGTGCTGTGTTTGCGCAAGGAGAAGAAGCGCAGATTCGAAAAAACTTGAAAGAGCGCATGCCGCAGATTCAGCCAATCGACGAAGTACGGCGCACCCCCATGCCTGGATTGTTTGAAGTGCGTGTGGATGGAACCGACATTTACTACACCGACGCAAGCGGCCATTTTTTATTGCAAGGCCAATTGATTGACACGCGCAATCAACGCAACTTGACCGAAGAACGCTTGCAAAAAATCATGGCCATTGATTTCAAGTCACTGCCTTTCAAGGATGCAATCACTTGGGTGAAAGGCAACGGCGAGAGAAAAATTGCGGTTTTTGAAGACCCCAACTGTGGCTATTGCAAACGCTTTGAACGTGACATCGCCAAGTTAGACAACGTCACAGTGTTCGTTTTTCTTTACCCCATACTGGGCAAAGACTCGGTGGAAAAATCTAAATCAATATGGTGCGCCAAAGATGCTGCCAAGTCTTGGCAAGACTGGATGGTGCGTGACCAAGCGCCTGCCGTCGCAAACTGTGACACTGGCAGTCTGAAACGCAATATGGAATATGGTCAGAAAATGAAAATCACAGGGACACCCACCACACTGCTACCCGACGGCACACGTATTCCAGGGGCGATTGAATTGTCGCAACTTGAAAAACTATTAGCCAAGCAATGAGTGTCAACACCGCAAGCGTTCACTACCAGGTTCGCGTACTCAACCTGCATGCCCACCAATGGGAAGTGGTACTGACGCTGCAACAACCCCAAGCGGTGCAACATTTACAACTGCCGGTTTGGATTCCGGGCAGTTACATGGTGCGGGAATTTTCAAAGCAACTCAGCCAGATGAGGGCCACACAGCATGGTGTCACTTGTGCCGTAGAACAAACCGCCAAAGCTACTTGGCAAGTTCATGCGAATCCTTCGCATGCTTTGCAAGTGCGTTACATCGTCCACGCCTATGACGCATCGGTACGTACTGCTTGGCTAGATGCATTGCGTGGTTTTTTCAACCCGACGAGCCTGTGTTTGATCGCTATCGGCCATGAAGAACAATCACTCTCCATCGATATTGCTCAGCCTGAAGCATGCCCGCATTGGCGGGTAGCAACCGCATTGCGCCCAGTCAAAATCAGTTCGCATGGGTTTGGCCTTTACCGAGCAGACAACTATGACGAACTGGCTGACTCACCGGTTGAAATGGCAGACTTTTGGGCAAGTGATTTTGTCGTCAGGGGCGTTCCACACCGTGTCGTGGTCACGGGTGCGACGCCGTCATTTGACGGTAATCGGTTGCTGGCTGACATGCAAAAAATTTGTGAAGCTGAAATTCATTTTTGGCACGGTACGCGCAAACCTCCGCATGACCGCTATGTGTTTTTCATCAACGCGGTAGCTGATGGCTATGGCGGCTTAGAGCATTCCCACAGCACAGCGCTGATGTGTAAGCGCGACGACTTGCCCCGCGTTGACCATGCTGCATCTAACGATGGCTATATCAATTTATTGGGCCTGATCAGTCACGAATATTTCCACACGTGGAATGTCAAACGCTTGCGCCCTGTTTCGTTTGCCCGTTATGACTACACACAAGAAAATTACACGCCGTTGTTGTGGTTCTTTGAAGGTTTGACCAGTTACTACGATGACCTGTTGTTGTGCCGTGCCGAATTGATTTCGCCTGCGGTGTATTTGAAGCTGCTTGGAAAAACCATCAACAACGTGTTGCAAACACCGGGGCGACATGTTCACAGTGTTGCGCAAGCCAGCTTTGAGGCGTGGACCAAGCTTTACCGTCCTGATGCCAACAGTCCCAACTTATCCATCAGTTACTACGCCAAAGGGGCATTGGTCGGTCTGTGTTTAGATTTGTCGTTGCGAAAAACGGGCCACAGCCTGGACCAAGTGATGCGACTCTTGTGGGAACACTGCAAAGCTGGACCGATGCAAGAAGGCGATGTCTCACAGGTACTCAAGACCTTGACCGGCCGCAGTTGGCAACGTGAAATCAAGGCTTGGGTACACGGCACAGGCGAGTTGCCATTGAGGGAATTGCTTCATGCACAAGGCATAGAAATCATAGAAGACACTTGTCCATTGGCACAACAACTTGGGCTGCGCGTACAAGAAAACCATGCTGTGCACATCCAAAGCGTACTGAGTGACAGTGCCGCTGAAGTGGCGGGATTCGCGCCTGGCGATGAATGGCTGGGGGTGGCTATCGCTGGCAACCGCAGTACTGGTGCCAGTGCTTGGCGCATCAAACGCCTTGACCAATTACCCGCCCTGCTGGGTAAACACAAAAACTTGACGGCTTTGATTTCTCGTGACGGCAGGCTGCTGCAACTACCGCTTCGGCTGCCTGCCAAGGCTGTCAAACAATGGCGCTTAGGCATTGCCCACGCCAACAAAGTGGGGCAATGGCTGGCTGGGAAACAGGCTTGAATAAGTGTCAGAGTTTTCGCAAATCCATCACACGCTTGGCCTTGCCCTGGCTGCGCTCGATGGTGCCTTCGGCGCACAACTCGACCGATAAACTGCTGCCTATATAGGCCTTGGCGTCATGAACCAATGCGTTCGCCGCAGTCAATGCCTGGCTTGAATCTACCGCCACACCTGCGCGAGTTTCTACCTTCACGGACAAGTTGTCCAACGGTCCAGACCGGGTCAACACACATTGGTAGTGCGCACTCAATGCGGGCTGTCGCAAGATCAATTCCTCAATTTGCGAAGGGAACACATTGACACCGCGAACAATCATCATGTCGTCACTGCGGCCCGTGATTTTTTCAATGCGCCGCATGGTGCGAGCAGTGCCGGGCAATAAACGGGTGAGGTCCCGCGTTCGGTAACGGATGATGGGCATGGCTTCTTTGGTGAGACTGGTGAACACCAATTCGCCCCACTCCCCTTCAGCAACAGGTTCACCGGTGTTGGGATCAATGATCTCCGGGTAAAAATGGTCTTCCCATACCGTGGGGCCGTCCTTGGTCTCAATACATTCGCTGGCAACGCCTGGACCAATCACTTCTGATAAACCATAAATGTCTACCGCGTCTATGCCCATGCGTTTCTCAATATTGATACGCATGTCATTGGTCCAGGGTTCTGCGCCAAAAATTCCCAATCGCAAACTCACTGCTTGTGCAGGTATGCCTTGTCGCTCGAACTCATCGGCCAAGGCCAGCATATAACTCGGGGTGACCATGATGATGTCAGGCTTGAAGTCGTGAATCAATTGCACCTGTCTTTCAGTTTGCCCACCACCGAAAGGCACAACGGTGAGGCCCAATTTTTCTGCGCCGTAATGTGCACCCAGTCCGCCGGTGAACAAACCATACCCGTAACTGATGTGCACGGTGTCTCCCGGGCGTGCACCAGCAGCACGGATACTGCGGGCCACACACTGCGACCACGTGTCGATGTCGTTCAAGGTGTAGCCGACCACCGTAGGTTTTCCCGTGGTACCGCTTGAAGCATGTATGCGGGCGAGTTGTGCACGGGGAACCGCAAACATGCCAAAGGGATAACTGTCGCGTAAATCTGCTTTTGTGGTGAAGGGAAACTTAGACAGGTCCGACAAGTGACGGCAATCAGTAGGATGCAACCCCGCTGCATCAAACTTCGCCCGATAGACTGGCGAATGCGTATAAGCATGCATCAAACTTGAGCGAAGTCGTTGCAATTGCAGTGCACGCAACTCATCAATGCTGGCTTTTTCAATCGGCTCTAAGGGAAAAGCTTTGTTCATGGTGTCACCACTTGGCCTGGTATTTGTGCACTTTTCCCTCTGAAAAGCGCAATCACTTCATCATGCTGGTTACGCACCGACATGTCATACACCCCATGGCGACCGCTGAGTACCTGCTCTTGGCCAGTGCAGGTCAGCACATCGTCCAATTTCGCTGGCTTTAAAAATTCGATGCTGGCTGCCGCAGCCACCGCATTGTGGTTATGGCTGTTGCAAGCAAATGCAAATGTGGAATCAGCCAATGTAAAGATGAAGCCACCGTGGCAAATCCCATGCCCATTCAAATGCAAGGCCCGCACCTGCATGCGCATACGCGCATGACCGGGCGCACATAACAGCAATTCCATGCCCATGGTGTCTTTGGAGGCGACATCGGAGGCGAACATGGTGTTGCCAACCATCGTGGCCAGCGCCTCAGCGCTGTTGGGAAAAGACATGGCTTACTGTCCCGTGAATCGCGCGGGGCGTTTTTGCAGAAATGCACTCACGCCTTCGATGTAATCATGGGTTTTCCCCATGGCAGATTGGGTATCTCTTTCCACATCAAGTTGCTGGTTCAAGCTGCGCGTTCCCGCTTCACGCAACAGTGAACGAGTGGCCACCAAAGCTTGGGTAGGCATGGCAGCCAAGCGTGTGGCCATTTCCATGGAAGCCGCCACACAATCGTCTGCGACCTCCCAAATCATTCCCCATTCTTTGGCTTGGGCGGCAGGCAATTTATCGCCAGTCATGGCCAATGCCATGGCACGCGCCAAACCTAATCGCTCCACCAAAAACCAACTGCTGCCAGCGTCAGGTATCAAACCGATTTTGCTGAATGCTTGAATGAAGCTCGCACCCGGGGCGGCAATTGCAATATCGCAAGTCATTGCCAAAGAAGCACCGGCACCAGCAGCGACACCATTGACCGCAGCGATCGTTGGCATACGCAACTGTTGCAAGCGACGCGCGGTCGGATTGAAAGCCTGATCAATCACCGGGCCGGGGTCTGCGCGTTCCACCAAGTCAGGGCCTTCAGCAAAATCGAATTCAGCCAAATCTGCCCCGGCACAAAAACCACGGCCTGCGCCAGTAATCACCAAGGCGCGAATGGATTTATCAGCCTCAGCTGTATCCAAGGCAGCCCATAAATCATGGTGCATACGTCGGGTAAAGCTGTTGAGTGCCTGCGGTCGGTTCAAGGTCAGCTTTGCCACGCTTCCTTGGGCTTCATATAAAACAGTGTTTTCGCTCATTTTTGTCTCCTTTGGGGATAATTTAACACCGCACTTTAAAAATCCATCCTTGGTTATAGTTGCCCGCATCTTTAACAGCGTTTGAGCAGGGTTTTTTCATGGCATACGAATTCATCAACACACATATTGAGGCCGACAAAGTTGGAGTCATCACCCTCAACCGTCCGAAGCAATTGAATGCATTGAGTCCGGATTTGATGGTCGAACTCGGCCACGCACTCACTGCATTCGATGCCAATGAAAGCATTGGCTGCATCATCATCACGGGCAGCGAAAAGGCATTTGCCGCGGGCGCAGACATTGGCGCAATGGCCACCTATTCATTTGCCGATGTGTACAAAAACGACTACATCACCAAGCACTGGGAAACCATACGCAGTATTCGCAAGCCAGTCATCGCTGCTGTCAGTGGGTTTGCGTTGGGTGGCGGATGCGAACTTGCCATGATGTGCGACTTCATCATTGCCGCTGACAATGCGCGCTTTGGTCAACCAGAAATCAAACTCGGCATCATTCCGGGTGCCGGTGGCACACAACGCTTGCCACGTGCGGTGGGCAAAGCCAAAGCCATGGATTTGGTGCTGACAGGTCGCATGATGAATGCCGAAGAAGCAGAACGCGCTGGACTGGTCAGTCGCATCGTCGCCATAGACAAATTGATGGAAGAAACCCTCGGTGCAGCTTTGGCTATTTGCAGCTATTCACAGATAGCCGTTATGGCCGCCAAAGAATCGGTGAACCGCTCATTTGAAAGCGGTCTGAGTGACGGCGTGATGTTCGAGCGTCGTATTTTTCACGCATTGTTTGCCACGCAAGACCAAAAAGAAGGCATGGATGCCTTTGTCAACAAGCGCGCCGCAAACTTCAAACACCTGTAAACCCAGATAGGAGCAAGCAATGACCGCACATGACAGCCAGCAAAATGCAGCTCAAAAAAACAGTTACTTGGTCTTGAAGTCATTGGCAGGTTTAGTGCTTGTATTGGCCGGCTTGTTTTTTTTAGGCCCTGTCAATGAATTCGGTTCTGACACACCTAGCGCCAGAGAGCCGCTGCCTACCTCTTTGGCTGAGTTAGACAACTGGCTGCAAACCAGCGAATCACGTTTTGAAAATTTACGCCCCGGCACTGCAAAAGGTGTGGTGTGGGCGGCACCTGACAAACAAAAAACCCCTTGGTCTGTGGTTTATATCCATGGCTTTTCTGCCTCACGGTTAGAAACCGCCCCGTTGGCGGATCAAGTTGCCAAAGCATTAGGGGCGAATTTGTTCTATACCCGCCTGAGTGGTCATGGCTTATCAGGCCAAGCCATGGGCGAAGCGACCGCACAAGATTGGATGGCTGATACGCTTGAGGCGGTTCGCATAGGGGCTACGCTGGGTGACAAAGTCTTGGTCATCAGTTGTTCAACAGGCTCTACATTGTCAACTTGGTTAGGCACCACGCCACAAGCCTCTGCAGTGAATGCATTTGTGTTTATCTCACCCAACTACGGTTTGAAAAACAAAATGTCCGAGTTGATCAACGCTCCCTGGGGCCAACATATTGCGACAGCCGTTTCAGGCGACACCATTCGCTATGAACAAACCGACCCGAGGGAAATCGCGGGTTGGACCGGCACATACCCCACCAAAGCCCTCTTCCCCATGATGGCGCTGGTAAAAAAAGTCAGAGACAGCGATTTGTCTGCTTTCCAGACACCGGTGTTTGTGCTTTACAGCGCAGCCGATCAAACCGTTGACCCTGTACAAATCAAAGCCACATTTGCACGACTGGGCTCAAAGAAAAAATCCATCGATGCCGTGACATACAGCCAAAGCAAAGGTCAACATGTGCTGGCTGGTGACATACGCGACCCGCAATCGGTAGCACCCATGGCCGAATCCATCATCAAATGGACAGAAACTCTGCACACCCCATGACTGTATCGACGCCCCATGTTTTGATTGCAGGCGCCGGCCCAGTGGGCATGATGAGCGCGCTGGCCTTAGGTCGCGCGGGTATTCGCGTGACCTTGCTTGAATCTGCTGCTGGCTTGAACCGAGATTTGCGGGCTTCTACTTTTCATCCCCCCACACTTGATATGTTGGCCAAGTATGGGCTGACTTCATCACTGATTGAACAAGGACTGGTTGCCCGCTTTACGCAGCAACGCGACCGCACACAAGGCGTCATCGCTGAATTTGATTTGTCTCAGCTGACTGGGCTCACCGACCATCCGTTTCGATTGCAATGCGAACAATGGAAATTGACCGACCTGATCATGGCGCAGTTGACTCAACTACCGCATGTCTCTTTAGCGTTTGACAGCCGTGTAGAAAGCGTCTCACAAACTGAAAACAGCGTCAGCGTCAACGTAAGACAAGGCGATCAATTACAGACCTTGCACGGCGATTACCTGATTGGTGCTGATGGTGCATGGAGTGCGGTTCGTACACAACTGGGAATTGCTTTCGAGGGCTATACCTATCCTGAAAGATTTTTGGTGGTGTCAACCCCATTTGAATATGCAGACCACATGCCACAACTGTCTTATGTGAACTATTGCTCTGACCCCTATGAATGGTGTGTGCTGCTGAGGGTGCCTACCTTGTGGCGCGTGTTGTTTCCCACCAAAGAAGACGAAACAGACGAGCAGGTGTTGACTGACGAGTCCGTACAAACGCGGTTACAGCGTTTGTTGCCTCAATCAGAAGACTACACCGTGGTTCACCGTACGCTGTACAAAGTCCACCAACGTGTGGCGCAACATTTCCGCCAAGGACGTGTTTTTCTGGCAGGTGACGCTGCTCATATCAACAACCCGTTGGGTGGCATGGGCATGAACGGCGGTATTCACGATGCCATGAATCTTTGCGAAAAATTGATGGCTGTCCTTTTGCAAGGCGCACACACAGAAGTGCTGGATTTGTACGAAAAACAGCGTCGCACCATCGCCATTGAATACATCAATGCCAGCACAGCCCGCAATAAAAAAGAAATTGAAGAACGCGACCCCGTGCTCAGACAAAAAAACCATGATGAATTGCGCGCCCTTGCTGCTGATCCTGCGAGCAGCTTGGCCTACTTACGAAAAACTTCCATGATTGATGCGCTAGAACGCGCCAAGGCTTTGACATGATCGAAAAAGGTTTAACCAAAATCAGCCATTCACAACGACGTGCATTGCTGCGCGAACGACTCTCAAAAGGTCGATTGGTAGTGGCGCCCGGTGTGTTTGAAATGGTGTCGGCAAAAATCGCTGACCGCATGGGTTTCGATGCTCTTTATATGACGGGTTATGGCACGGTAGCGTCTTATTTGGGGTTGCCAGACGCTGGCTTAGCCACCTATACAGACATGGTCAACCGGGTTTCCCAATTCACCAGCATCACAAACACTCCCTTGATTTGCGACGGCGACACAGGATACGGTGGCTTGTTGAATGTGATGCACACTGTGCGCGGCTATGAGGCTGCTGGTGCTTGTGCTATTCAGTTAGAAGACCAGGAATTCCCCAAAAAGTGCGGGCACATGCTGGGCAGGCGGGTGATTCCAATGCAAGACATGGTCGAAAAAATTCGCGTTGCAGTCGAAACCAGAGATGACCCCAATTTCCAGATCATCGCGCGAACAGATGCACGTACCACTTTGGGTTTGGACGAAGCATTGCGTCGTGCCGAAAGTTATGCGCGTGCAGGTGCAGATGTGTTGTTCGTGGAAAGCCCAGAGTCTGTGGAGGAGATGGAAAAAATCGCAAAAAGTATTGATGTGCCACTGGTCGCTAACATGGTTGAAGGCGGCAGAACACCAGTGCTCACCTATGAACAACTTGAAGCCATCGGTTATGGGCTGGCCATCTTTCCTGCAACGGCTTTTCTGGCGGCAGGAGCGGCCATGCAAAGCGTCTACCAAACACTTCTGACCGACAAATCGAGCACGAAGGTGACCCAGCCGCTTTATAACTTTCAGGAGTTTTCAAAATTGATGGGTTTTGATTGGGTAAGTCAGTTTGACCAGCAGTTCAAAACATCCGACCAATGAACATGAACCGTGACGATATTTACCGCAGACAAGGGCTGGGCGACACCTCGGGCGTGGGTCAGCGTTGTGGTTTGATTGTGGTGGACTTCGTCAACGGATTTGTAGATATCAATCAACTGGGTGGGCCGCATATTGAAGCTGCAGCCCATGCTAGCGTCCCGCTGTTGCATGCATTTCGTCACATGCAATTGCCTGTGGCACACACCCGCGTGGTGTTTGCAGAAGACGGCTCAGACATCAACGTATTTGCCCAACGCATCAAACCATT
This sequence comes from Bordetella parapertussis, assembly GCA_945907335.1. Taxonomy (GTDB): domain Bacteria; phylum Pseudomonadota; class Gammaproteobacteria; order Burkholderiales; family Burkholderiaceae_C; genus Limnohabitans. The sequence continues at coordinate 15,473 of CAMDSU010000007.1, forward strand.
ACAGCGCTTAACTGAGGATGCGCACAGTTCGAAAATTGTCCCCTTTTTGCAACCCGTTGTAGGCGAATTGGTGGTGCGCAAACAAACTGCCTCGGCATTCTTCAACACACCTTTGGCTGCTTGGTTGCATTTGCATGGTGTCGATACTGCTGTGGTCGTCGGTTGCACCACCAGCGGCTGTGTCCGGGCCACCGTGGTGGATGCCATGCAACACAACTTTCGCACGGTTGTGGTCAGCGACTGTGTAGGGGATAGAGCCACAGAGCCGCACGATGCCAACTTGTTTGACATGCAACAAAAATATGCAGATGTCATGTCGCGCGACTTGTTGATCGAATCACTTTTTTCTACACGCAAAGGCCAAGCACATGACTGATCATCTTGCGTATCGAAAAAAGTTTGGCACGCTGGGGCCATCGACCAACACAGTGGTGCAACCCGACTTCGACGATTTGCGCCCCGCTGGCGTGACCAACCACTACAGCCGAATTGCCATTCCGAACGACCCGGTCAACGATGACGCCAGTTTTTTGCGCTTGGTCGACAACATCAACCTTGCCACATTGGATGCGGTGGATATTTTGCGCTCATGCGAGATGGATTATTTGGTGATGGGCATGTCTGCCGCCACCTTTTGGAATGGCAGAAGTGGCGCCGAAAAATATTTACAGAACATGACCGAGCGCGCAGGTGTGGGCGTCTCTTGCGGTTCATTTGCCACAGAAACTGCACTCAACACGCTCGGGGTCAAACGCATTGCTTTCATGTCTCCCTATTTTGAAGTCGCCAATGCACAAGTCAAAAGGTTTTACCAAGATTGTGGCTTTACGGTAGTACGTGATGTGTGTTTGAAAAGACCCAGTCCGGTTCAAATCGCTCACACCACAGATGCAATCTGCCGACAAGCCATCAAAGAAATTGATGGAGATGATGTGGACGCTATTGTTCAAGTCGGTACCAACTTATCGATGATTCGATTGGCTGCTGCGGCAGAACTCTTTTTGGGTAAACCGGTCATTGCCATCAATACGGCCACCTATTGGCATGCGCTGCGTGCCTGCGGGATCCCAGATAAACGCAGTGGCTTTGGCAGTTTGCTGGAACACCATTGAAACAAGGACTCTACATGTCGTTCACACGATTGATCCACTGGACATCGATACTTGCTATTGCGTGCTCAACCGGTTTTGTGGGTGCACAAACTTTTCCGGCCAAACCTATCAAACTGGTTATTCCCGCAACCACTGGCACTTCAGATGTGATTGCCCGCGCCTTAGCCCCTCGGTTGTCGAGCGTCTTGGGTCAAAGCATTGTGGTGGAGCAAATGCCCGGTGCTGGCACCAATATAGGCAATCACTTTGTCGCCAAATCTGCACCAGATGGCTACACGCTTTTGATCAATGGCTTACCGTTGGTCACTAACCTCGCGCTGTATTCGCAACTGCCTTACAACCCCATGACCGATCTCATACCTGTGATTGGTTTGGCCGAGGTCAATAATGTGATCACGGTTCACCCATCGCTGGGTGTGCAGACTTTGAAGGATCTGGTGCAATTGGCCAAGACCAAACCCGGCCAATTGAATTACGGCTCTCCAGGTGCCGGCAGCTCCGGGCATTTGTCAGCTGAAATGCTGGGGTTGAAAACCGGCGCACTCATGGTGCATCTCCCTTACAAAGGGAACTCGCAAGCCACCATGGATTTGTTGCGTGGCGAATTACAAGTCGGCTTCATGAACCTGCCCATGGCTTTGCCCCAAGTCAAAGCAGGCAAGCTCAAAGCACTGGCAGTCACCGGCGCCAAGCGTTCAAAACTGTTGCCTTATGTGCCCACTGTTGCGGAAGCCTTGGGCATGCCAGACTTCGAACTGACCGCGTGGTTTGTCATCATGGCGCCAGCCAAAACACCTCCCCATGTGATTGCTCTATTGAACAAAGAGATAGACAAAATTTTGAAAGACCCTGACTTTGTGGAAAAAATTCACAATGCCGGTGCAGAAGTCATCGGAGGCAGTGCCGCTTCTTTTGAATCGCGCATGAAAAAGGATGCGGCGCGTTTAGGCGAGTTGATCAAGCTCGCGGGCACCAAAGCAGAGCCATGATCGACTCACCCATTGTCAGCACCATGATGCCGGTGCATTTATCGCTGAACCATTTCTTAGAACGTGCGGGTTTGCTGTTTGCTACCAATGAGGTCATTTCCAGGCGGCCTGACAAAAGCTACGTACACCATACCTATGCAGATATTTACACACGCACCCGCCAACTGGCACAAGCGCTGTTGCAGTTGGGGCTGAAAAAAGGTGACCGTGTGGCCACCTTGTGCTGGAACCACCATGTGCACTTGGAATGCTATTTTGGTATTCCTGCGGCTGGCGGCGTGATGCACACGCTGAACCTGCGCTTGTCAGCGGACGAAATTGCATGGATAGCCAACGATGCAAAAGACCGATTCTTGATTGTTGACGATGTGTTGTTGCCGTTACTCAACCAATTCAAAGACCAATGCCATTTTGAAAAAATCATCGTGGTGCCTTTCTCTGGACAAGCACACAATGGGTCGGCGCTGGACTATGAAACTTTGCTGTCGCAAACTGACACTTCTGATTTTCAATATGTGAAGCACCATGAAGACGATCCCGTGTCTATGTGTTACACATCAGGCACGACTGGCAAACCCAAAGGCGTGGTGTATTCACACCGCTCCACGGTGCTGCATACCTTGGTGGGTTGTTTGGGTGATTTCTGGTCATTGAAAAGTACCGATGTGGTGTTTCCCGTTACCCCCATGTTTCATGCCAACAGCTGGGGCATCCCTTATGGCGCGATGATGATGGGCGCCAAACTGGTGTTTCCCGGCCCACACCTGCACCCCGAGGACTTGCTCGATTGCATGCAATACGCGCCACCGACATTGGCGCTGGGTGTACCCACCATTTGGATGGGATTGATACAAACCTACGAAGCTGCATTGCAAACACAGCCAAACCGCTGGCGCTTGCCCAAAGGTATGCGTAGTTTGGTGGGCGGTGCAGCAGTACCGCAAGCATTGATCAAGGCATTCGACAAACACGGTATCTGGATCATGCAAGGCTGGGGCATGACCGAAACATCTCCACTGTGTACGGTGTCCTACACCAAAGCAGAATTTGCCAACGCCACTGAAGATGAAAAATATCGACGCGCAGCCATGGCAGGTATGCCGGTTCCATTGGTTGACTTGCGTATCCGCGATGACAACGGCCTCGACGCAGCATGGGATGGTCAGCAAGTGGGTGAGATTCAAGTCAGCGGACCATTCATCACTGGCAGCTACCACCAAGTACCGGTCCAAGCCGATAAGTTCACAGACGATGGTTGGCTGCGCACCGGCGATGTTGCCAGTGTTGATGCGGCAGGTTTTGTGCGTATCACCGACCGAACCAAAGACCTGATCAAGTCTGGCGGTGAATGGATCAGCTCAGTCGATTTAGAAAATGCTTTGATGGCGCATGCCACCATTGCCGAAGCTGCTGTGATCGCCATACCTGATGTCAAATGGAGCGAACGACCACTGGCCTGTCTGGTCTTAAAGCCTGGCGCAACACTAGATGCACAAGAACTTGGCAAGCATCTGCAAGCAATGGGGTTTGCCAAGTGGCAATTGCCAGACCGCTACGAATTACTGCCGCAAATTCCACGCACATCCACGGGTAAATTTTATAAATTGAAATTGCGTGAAATGTTCCCCTCCTGAACTTCTGATTGAATAGCTATTGAATAGGTTATGTGGAGGAATACAAAGATTCTTAAGTTTTTGTATAGGTGTATTCGGTATTTACCCGTATATTATTTTTATCGAAACGTTAAAAATTCTGTTTCAAACTTATTCAATCCCAAGGACCTCCACGATGAACAGCTTCCTGAAATCTTTTTTCGTCATTGCAATGACTGGTTCATCGTTTGCGGCTCAAGCCTCTTGGGACGTGAGTGTCGCCTCCAACAACAATGAATACCTTTATGCATCAGCAGACTCATACGCAGCTGATGGCGACTTGCGTTTTGCTCGCCAAATGACCAGTTCTGCCACGCCAGATGCGAATGGCTTTTTGTATCTTGAAACCATTGCACAATTCAGCTGCACCAAAAATGCCATTCAGGTGGTTAAAGCCACCGGCTTCAAAACTTGGGATGACAACGGCCAATCTGTTGACAGCCTTTTGGGCATGTGGCGCGCCGTGAAAAACGGCAGCAACGAGCAAGTCATGTTGAACAAACTTTGCAACACATCATTGGCCGACGCTTCCAAGTTCACCAACTAAGCTAATACAAACCTCGAAAAAAAACCGACCATTGGGTCGGTTTTTTTATGGAAGAAACCTTAACTACGGTTTATTCTTTTTCTTCCTCTTTAGGTTTGGTTTTTTTCAATTGGTAAGCATTGTCTCGCTGTATCCTAATTACCATGAAATAACAATCACGCTTGACCCCACCATTTTTAATCATGTCGCAAAACGTAGCACTTCCCGCAAAAGAAGCTTTGCAATAATTCATGTCGTCTGCTTTGGTTTTCAGCGTACACGAGCTCAAGTCTTCTGCCTTGACAGCAGCAACAGCCAGTAAAAATAGTATGCAAGCAATAGACTTAAAGATAGTATTCTCCAGTTGCGAGTTTGATTCTGAAGCTTGAGTCACGGCACATACCCACAACTCCTCACGTTTTTTAAATATTTGTTGCATCTCAACTCCTTTATGCAGTCAACCCCAACCTAAAAAAACACTTTTAATTACCTTCAAAGTGCTACTTATTTAAATTCTTGACAAAACCTCACGAATAAAACTGTCCGCTCACCCATGTGTAACTGGGTATTCCAATAAGTAGGTTCAATGGAAAAGTGATTCCCAACGACATTCCAATATAAAGAGATGGCTTCGCCTCAGGGACGGCGGTACGCAGTACAGCAGGAACCGCGATATATGACGCACTCGCCGCCAACACCATCAGCAAAGTCGCATCACCGCGAGAGACTTGGTTCAAAAGCGCAATCACCAGCGCCAGTGCAGCATGCAATATCGGCGCCAAAACCGCATATATCAGCAAGCCAGGTGAGATACCTTTGAGTTGATGGACGCTTCTGGCCGTCATCAAACCCATATCCAGCAAGAAAAATGCGAGCATGCCTTTGAATAAATCTCCCGAAAAAGGTTGCATCGCAGCCTTGCCTGTCTCTCCGGAAATAAAACCAACCAGCATGGCACCGAGCAACAACAATTGGGCACCATCCGTGAAAGATTCATGCAGTATTTTTTTAAATGAATGGCTCGGTCCTGAAGACGAACCAATCAGCACAGTAACGCCGTTGTGAATCTGTAGATTCGATCGCGCAGATTGTTTCTGTCTGTGCGAATTGGCAAAAAACACAGCCAAGATGATGGCGGGAGATTCCATCAATGCCATGGCAGCCGCCATATGTCCGCCAAATGCAATGCTGTTGTTATCCAAGTATTGAACTGCCGTGACAAATGTCACAGCGCTGACCGAACCGTATGTCGCCGCCACTGCCGCCGCATCAAATCCCGACAAATATCTTCTCAACACGGCATACCCTATAAGCGGTATGACCACAGCAAGCGCAATGGCAGATCCCAAGCTGGTGGCCACCTCACGGGTGAAGCCTGAATGCGCCAACGCAAATCCACCTTTCAATCCCAAGGCCATCAACAGGTACAACGATAAAAAGCGTGAGATAGCGGATGGGATCTCTAGGTTGGATTTGACACTGGCGGCCAACACACCAAACACAAAAAATAAAATTGCCGGGTCAAGAAATACCTGCATTGCATG
>CAMDSU010000008.1 GCA_945907335.1 Bordetella parapertussis
CTAAATATCCAACTCTTAGAGCCAGCCACAGATACTTGCAAATACAGCCCGTTCCCGTCGGAGTAATAGCCTGGCTTAGTGGCTTTTGCCACCATCAAAGGGTTGAGTTTGTCGACAATTCTTGCCATAGTTGTTCCTAAGCTACCCACATTACTACCCACACTTAATGAGTGGATTCTAATGGTATTTAACGAACCATAGCAAACTATCTTAACGATTAAGTAATTGATCTAATTGGATTTTTAGCGTCTTAAAAGTATTTCTCGGATTAATGATAGTAGGACTCTCTTTCCGCCAACAGGACAATGAATACGCTACTTACTTAAATCCATTTTCAGCAACCCCCTTGGTATTGGTGACTACTGAGAGCCTTGGCTGAGATTTAAAGACCAGATTAGCAAAGTCATTTTTAATCATTGACCAGTTGGCTTGAACGCCCCAGCGTCCAAATCAAACCCAATCCAACGGACGTTCCCCGGTCTTTCAAATGCAAAGGGCTGCTGCTGTTGGCGCCTTTGCCAGCAAAGTCTGTGCGGCTAAATGCAAACATCCGAACATCTTCATTGAGTTTGTGTGACAGCGTCAGTTGCGTCCTAGGTGTGATCAATCCAGCGTTGGCCGTGTAAGCACTGCGCGATGAAGTCGCGTATTGCGAAGAAACGCCGTACAGGTATTGGTTGAATGTTTGATCGCCGTAAATCAGTCCCAAGCTTCCTGAAAATCCCCAGCCACGCCCCATGTCGCGTTTGTCGTAAGTGAGTTTGGGCTCGAACGCCAGGCCTCGGTAATGCACCCCACTGTTGAACTCAAACACTCCGCGCAATGGCAACTCCAATCGAACCACAGAATCTGGGCTGGGGCGCGCCAGGTTAAGTTTGACCCTGGGGCCAAACTCCAGCAAAAACCCCAGATCAGGCATGCCGTCGCGCACTTTGACATCGTCGCTGGAAGCACGCAGAGCACCGCCCAAGCCAATGTCAAATTCTGCAAATGCGGTTTTAGCCACTCTGGCGCCCAAGGTTCCCCCTGCCGCCCGCCACACCGGTCCTCGATAAATGAACCAGGGCAGAGCCAGCGCTCGGCCCACATCGTCATCTGCGCCGGGGTAAGCAGGGCCGGTCAGACCAAAGCCAGCCACACCTGCTTCCCATAAGGGTTTTTGAACGCCTTCGATATCGGGCTCCGTTTGGGCATGAGACACCGAGAAAAACGAAAGGCCCATAAAGGCCGAACAAAACCAACGCGATCTGAGTATCCCCATCATTGTCCTTAGCGAGCAGCCATTAGCCACAGATTATTGACACATGCCCAATGACATGATGCCTTCATGGTTGACCGGGTAATACCTGAAAACGTATTTACCGTTATCGAACATCTTGATATAGCCTTTGCCGTTGGCTGGACTGAAAATAACGTACGTACTGTCAGAACTCCATTGCACGTTGGCCGAGGCATACAAATCGCTGAACTGATCAAATTCTTTGGCAACGGTGAGGTCGCCTTTTTTTTCAGTCGCTTGTAGGTTAAAAGCAAACGCTTGGTAATTGGTTTTGCCCGCGCATGACACATGCATGTTCAGACAAAAGTTGGGCTCAATAGGTTTGCAGCTGATTTGTTCATTGCGTTTGAGTTTGTCTACCATGGTGGCAGTTTGCGCTGTGGTGTCAGCAGAAATCAGCAGGCCAGATAAAGCCAGAGCGCTGACCAAAAGCGGGCTTGAAAAAAAAGTGCAAGGGAGAATTGCGGCAAACGGAGAATGTGTGAGCGACATGGAAATCCTTTGCATTGAAGTGGGGCGTTAGATTTGCAAGCCCATCCTTGGCGCTCACGCTAGGGTCATTTTGCTTGATTTGAACAGTTGTCATGAGCCAGCAGATTGTCTGGGGTCACCCGATACACCAACCCCCAGTGCATTCAAAGTTCAACCATAAAAGAATGGGTGCGACACAGAATTGACATGATAGTCACTAAACCGTCATCAATGACTCATAGTATTCTGGGGTCTTAGGAGAAAAAAATGTCTGACCATGCGCCATTGAACGTGTTGTTTTTGTGCACGCACAACTCTGCCCGGAGCATTCTGGCTGAGGCACTTTTGAACCATTTGGGACGAGGTCGGTTCAAAGCATTTTCTGCGGGCAGCAGTCCGCGCGATAACCAACAACCCAATCCTCTTGCTTTAGAGGTGTTGAAAAAAGAAGAAATTTCTATAGAAGGCCTGCACAGCAAAAGTTGGGATGTGTTTGCCTTGCCTGATGCTCCCCACATGGATTTGGTCATCACGGTGTGCGACAACGCAGCCGGTGAGGTCTGCCCTTATTGGCCAGGACAACCCGCCACTGCCCATTGGGGCTATGCCGACCCATCTGAAGGGGAAGGCTCGCAAGACGAAAAACGCATTGCATTTCTGAAAACGCTGCATATGATTCGCAGAAGGCTTGAGCTTTTCACCAGTTTGCCAGCCTCCAGTTTGGAAAAATTAGCCCTGGAAAAAACAGTCAGAGGATTGGCCTCTCAGTGAAAACATGGCAACGTTTGTTGTCAGAAGGCGTGGGCACTGCGGTATTGCTCTGCGTCGTTATAGGCTCTGGCATCATGGCCGAGCAACTGGCCCAAGGCAACGCTGCCATTGCGCTTTTGGGCAATACATTTGCAACTGTATTTGCCTTGTATGTATTGATTGAAACATTGGGGCCTATCAGCGGCGCACATTTCAATCCGGTGGTGACGCTGTTCGTGGCTTGGCGTGAAAAATGGCCGTTGATCGTCTCGCTGGCCTATGTGATGTCGCAACTTGCTGGCGCTGCTTGCGGTGCTTGGTTGGCGCATTCCATGTTTGGTTTAGACGTGTTTCAGTGGTCAGACAAAGTCAGAACCGGCTATGGCCAATGGCTGGCAGAGTTTGTGGCAACAACTGGTTTGCTTAGCGTGATTCTGCTGTCCCCCGCACAAAAAACTGCAAGCTTGGTGGCGGCATACATTGGGGCTGCCTATTGGTTCACAGCGAGTACTTCATTTGCGAACCCAGCCGCGGTTTTCGGTCGCATGATGAGCAATTCATTTGCTGGGATTGCGCCCGGGAACGCTTTAGGATTTATTGCAGCTGAATTAGCTGGATTGTTTTTTATTGTCATTGTTTTCGGACTGATCAAAGGGCGCAATTAGCGGGCCTTGATAGATGACACATGCATGTCATGTTTTTCATGTAAAAACTTATCACGCATTTCACTGGCCGAATCAGTGAATGAACCTCTTTTCAATCTTCAAATGACGCGCATTTTTAATTCAGCAATGAAGCGAATTTATAAATTCTCAACCATGCTTGTATGGTGGTTAGTTTGCTGCAATGCCTATGCTGTTGCCAGCAGCGATATGCTTTTGCACATTGTTGAACAATGCACAAACACAAGTGCCGCCGCGTATTGCGAAAAATGCCTTGCACCGCAATTACCTGCCATGTGTTCAGGGAAAACATCTTGTCGGGCCACCAGCGAAATTTGGCATGAAACCTCAGAATATGTGGCAATGAGAGACATCAAAATGTGCGGTTGCCCCAGCGATTTTGTGCACGGATTGGTACTGCCTAAGGCGAGAGTCACAGGTGTCGAAGATGCCAACCGCCCAGACAGCATTTGGCAGTTTTCTTGGGACATTGCCCAAAAAAAATTACCACGCAATGAAATTGCACTTGCCGTGAATCCAAGAACAAGGCGGTCACAAAACCAATTACATGTTCATTTGGTCAAGCTAAAAGAGGGGGTTGCCTCACGATTTTTATCGACTGTCACAGCACATACACAAAATTTAAATAACGTCTGGACATTGGCTGCTAATGTTGCAAAAACAAACCAGATGACAGATTACGGTGTATTGGTTGTCGCAGATAAAAGCAGTGGATACCTGGTTGTAGTAAGTCGGGAAAGTCCAGAGGCACTGTTTACACATGCATATTGCACACCTTGAAGTCTTTCGAATATGACTATTTACTCACAGGATTCAAACATGGAGCCGACTCAAAACCCGCTGGAAAAATACAAACATTCGCTGAACCAGCAGGGGTTTATCTCACCAATGCTGACCACATTAGCGCCGCATGAAAAATTAAAGCGACATTCGAGCAACCAAGAAATATGTGGCGTTGTATTAGATGGCGAATTGAAACTCGTTACAGATTTACAGAATACTACTTACACAAAGCATGAAATTTTCTTCATAGACGGCAGTGACAATTTTGAAATCCAGTGTGGTTCAAATGGGGCACAGTATTTGTTTTCATTCAAAAATAATTACAAGAAAGCATGCTGAAAGTCACTTATTCCATACTGCTTTTTGTCACTGCAGGATGTGCATGGTCTGCTGAATCAGATGTTCAGTTAGGGCCTCGGCCTTTTTTTCTGGTCTCGCAAATGCAGGATTCTCCGTTGAAGCAACAATTGCAGCAATGCAGCAAAGGTCCATTTCGTAAAACCAACTTCTCGATCGGCCATCGCGGTGCAGCACTGATGTTTCCTGAACATACGCGAGAGTCCTACGAGGCTGCAGCAAAAATGGGTGCTGGTGTGCTTGAGTGCGATGTCACCTTTACCAAGGACAAAGAATTGGTTTGTCGACATGCACAAAATGATTTGCATACATCCACCAATATTTTGTTAACGCCGCTGGCTGCCAAATGCACTAAACCTTTTGAGCCTTACAACCCGATCACTCAAACACCAGCCAGCGCCGAGTGCAGAACCAGCGATATCACCTTGGCCGAGTTCAAAACCTTGCGTGGAAAAATGGATGGGTTCAATCCCATGGGGGCGACAGCTAAGGAATATGTTGCTGGCACGCCTACATGGCGAACAGATCTTTATGCTGGCCCGACAAGTGGCACATTGATGAGCCACAAAGAAAGTATTGCGCTCTTTAAGCAACTGGGCGTGAAGATGACGCCTGAACTCAAGGAGGCCACCGTTGCCATGCCGTTTGAAGGGTTCAGTCAGCAGCAATATGCTCAAAAAATGTTGGACGAATACAAAGCGGCAGGTGTGATGCCAATCGATGTATTTGCCCAATCATTCCATGAGGCAGATGTTCTTTATTGGATCAACAAAGAACCAGAATTTGCCAAACAAGTAGTTTTTCTTGATGGAGCAGAATCCGTCAAAGATCTCCCCACAATTGATGCGCTCAAGGCTTACAAAGCCAAAGGCATACAGATTGTTGCTCCCCCCATATTTGCGTTGTTGACGGTTGAGAATGGAAAAATCGCACCGTCAGCATATGCAAAAAATATTCGAAAAGCAGGTCTCGAAACAATCACTTGGTCGCTGGAGCGTTCTGGTGTCATGGCCAGTCAAAAGGGCGGTTGGTACTTTCAGTCAGTGAGTCAAAGCATCCACAATGAAGGGGATATCTTGCTGGTTTTAGATGTGTTGGCCAAAGAGGTTGGCATTCGCGGCATCTTTTCAGATTGGCCAGCAACTGTGACTTTTTACGCTAACTGTATGGGGTTAGAGTAAAAAAATCCGCCAATAAATGTCCAAACCACAAGCATCATCCATTTCTCAACACCATTCGTTTCAGAGTTGTACTGAATTTATCTAAGGAAAATCTGTATGGAAAAATTAAACCAACTTGACGCTGAGCAGCTAAGAAAAATTCGCGAGGATCTTCTCGACTCTATCGATGAAGAATTAGAAATGACGATTGATGACGGCGAGAATGAAAATAGCCCGCATGCCAGCGATGAAGAAAAACGTGCAAGAGCTGTTTATTTCCGAGAGCTATTGCGTTTGCAAGGAGAGCTTGTCAAGCTGCAAGATTGGGTGGTTGCAACCAAGCAAAAAGTAGTGATTCTTTTCGAGGGAAGAGATGCTGCTGGAAAAGGTGGTGTCATCAAGCGTATTACCCAAAGGCTCAATCCCCGGGTATGTCGTGTGGCAGCACTCCCAGCCCCTAACGACCGTGAAAGAACGCAATGGTACTTTCAACGCTACGTCACGCATTTGCCTGCAGCAGGCGAGATCGTTTTATTTGATCGCAGCTGGTACAACCGGGCAGGCGTTGAGCGGGTCATGGGATTTTGTACGGACAATGAATACGAAGAATTTTTTCGAACTGTGCCTGAATTTGAAAAGATGTTGGCGCGAAGTGGTATCACTTTGCTGAAGTATTGGTTTTCTATCACTGATGATGAACAGCACGCCCGATTTTTGGGTCGCATTCACGACCCCTTAAAGCAATGGAAACTCAGCCCCATGGATTTAGAAAGCCGTCGTCGCTGGGAAGATTACACACGCGCCAAAGAAACCATGATCGAGCGCACCCACATCGCTGAAGCGCCCTGGTGGGTGGTGCAAGCTGTTGACAAAAAACGTGCTCGCCTCAATTGCATCAACCATTTGCTGTCGCAATTCAATTACCACGAAATTGCCCATGAAGAAATAGCGTTACCCGAGCGCGTACGCAACCCAGACTACATTCGCCACCCTGTGCCAGAGCAAATGATTGTTCCTGAAAAATATTGATGGATGGTTGACATTGCTTTACTCTAATGAAAAGAATATAAAAACTCTTAGAGCATATCTGGCGTTTGTACCGTCACCAAATTTACTTGGGTGGTTTCGTTCATAGATGTTTTACTGCGAAGCCACCAAACTGAGCATTTCTTGACATTTAGTTCTTGCGATTGAATGCCAAGCAATTGGCTCACTATTTGTCCAATGAGTGGTTGGTGTGACACCAAAAGAATCGTTTGTTTGTTATTGGGCCAGTTAACAAGTTTCAGCACATCATCTGGCAAGGCATTGGGTGAAAGTTCATCACGGCATTTGTACTTTCGGCCAAGTGGCTTTAAGGTTTGTTCGGCGCGTACTGTGGGACAACAAAGTATTTTTGAGCTTTCTGGTAACTGTCTCTCCAGCCATCGCGACATCCGAATGGCTTGTCGTTCACCGCGAGCGCTCAAAGGACGGTCGTTGTCAGACTGCCCGTCGATCAACTCTACTGCTTCAGCATGTCGCCAAAATATCAAATCCATAGCAACTTTATGCAAATGAAAATCTGAGCATGCAACACATACATGTCATATCAATGACGAATCCTTTTCATCAAATATTCATATAAAAATCAAATAATTGTCACAGTCAACAACTAGCATTACTAAAACTGGAGCAACTATGAAAGTATGTGTTTTTGGTACAGGTTATGTAGGTTTGGTGCAAGGTGCTGTGCTGGCTGATGCTGGTCATATGGTGACTTGTATTGATATTGACCAAGAAAAAATAAAGAAGCTAAATATTGGTGAAATCAGCATTTTTGAGCCTGGTCTCGACAGCATTGTTAGAAGCAATTTGGCTGAGAAACGCATTGCATTCACAACTGATGCCACTCAGGGTATGGAAGGTGCAGAGGTTATCTTCATAGCAGTGGGTACTCCTATGGACGAAGATGGCAGCGCTGATTTAAGCCATGTCCTGAAAGTCGCAAAAACGATTGGTGCTTATATAGATAAGCCGGTTGTGGTTGTGAATAAATCTACCGTACCCGTGGGCACAGCAGACAAAGTGCAGCAAACAATTACTGAGCAATTACAAATCCGCGGCATGCAATTGGCATTTGATGTTGTTTCGAACCCGGAATTTTTAAAGGAAGGTGCAGCCGTTGCGGACTGCCAAAGACCCGACCGTATCGTCATTGGAACAAGTAGCCAACGCGCCGAAAAAATATTGCGTGAACTTTATGAGCCGTTTAATCGCAATCACGACAAAATCATTGTGATGGATGTGAAAAGCGCCGAACTCACCAAATACGCCGCCAACTGCATGCTTGCGACACGCATCAGCTTCATGAATGAAATGGCAAATTTGGCCGAGGCGGTCGGTGCTGACATTGAGTCTGTGCGTCAAGGTATTGGCAGTGACCAACGGATTGGTTATCACTTTATTTATGCCGGCGCAGGTTATGGTGGCAGTTGCTTCCCAAAGGATGTCAGTGCCTTGGTGCGAACTGCTGAGCAAATTGGTTATGAGCCCATGATTTTGAATGCTGTGCAAGCGCGTAACTCAGCGCAGAAAAAAATCATTTTTGAAAAAATCAGTGCACACTTTCAACATGATTTGGCTGGAAAGACTGTGGCATTGTGGGGCTTGGCGTTCAAGCCAAATACCGATGACATGCGCGAAGCGCCCAGTCGCGTACTGATGGAATCATTGTGGGATGCTGGTGCCAAGGTGCAAGCTTATGACCCTGCTGCCATGGAAGAAACGCAGCGTATTTATGGTCAGCAACCCATGCTGCAGCTCTGCGGAACAAAAGAAGCGGCCTTACACAATGCAGATGTGTTGGTCATCATGACCGAATGGCGGCAGTTTAAGGCGCCTGATTTTGATTTGATCAAGCAATCGCTCAAGCAACCAGTGGTATTTGATGGAAGAAATTTATTTGATCCCTTGCGGTTGCAGGAAAAAGGCATTGAATACTATGGCATTGGCCGCGGCGAGATAAAGAAAACTCAGACGCAACACTCGACGCCGCTATTGCACACAGCTACACCTGCAGAACTGTTACCTGTGTAATCTGCGCAAGAACTGGGCAAGCATTCACCTTGCCATCTCAATGTCTTTAAGGATACTGCTTACGTAAGCCCGTTGCCAAGGGATGATTCGACGCGATCAGTACCGGTGATCTGTGGTGGTTGATCACATCAAAGAATACCGATTCAGTGCGTTCCACAATGGATTCCCAACTGAAATTACGTGCTGTCTCAACCGCATTGATCTTGGTTTCAGCCATTAAGAATGGATTGTTCAAAATTGCTTGTACAGCCATCTCGAAATGAATATCGGTGTTTTGACTGGCTAGCATGCCATTTTCTCCACTGATGATCAGCTCAGAAGCAGCGGCATGGTCAAAAGCCACCACCGATAAGCCTGAGGCCATGGCTTCTAGTGTGACATTGCCAAAAGTCTCGGTCTGACTGGCAAAAATAAACATATCCGCACTTGCGTAATGCTTCGCCAGTTCTTCGCCGGTTTTGAAGCCCGCAAAGATGATGTCCGGATACTTGTTTTGAAGTTCAGCCATCAGTGGGCCATCACCAACGAGTACCAATTTGATATTGGTGCGTATTTTTTTTGCCATCTCGTAAGACTGAACCACCAAAGGAAGATTTTTTTCGGCGGCTAAACGTCCTACATACAGCATGACTGTGGTCTGTTCAGTGGCTCCCCATTGTTCACGTAAGCCGGGGCTATGTTTGCTCGGATTGAACAGTTGGGTATCAATTCCTCGTGGGACGATATGCAAATTTTCAAACCTAACCGACGTCAATTCATCTTGTAACTGCTTGGTAGGTACCATCGTTACATCGGCTGTGTTGTGGAACTTCTTGAGGTAGGACAGGATGGCTGAGCTCAGCCAACCGATTTTGTAGTGATTACTGTAGGCGTGGAAGTTGGTTCTGAAGTCTGTGCTGACAGGTAAGCGCAGTTTCTTTGCGGCTTGTAGGGCAGACCAGCCTAATGGGCCCTCGGTGGCAATATGCACAATATCGGGCCTGTTGTAAGTCCACAAGCGCAGCAATTCTTTTTTCGATGGCAATCCCATGCGCAATTGCTTGTAAAAGGGGATGGGTAAGCCATGAACCAACTTTTCTTGAAATCCTTCGCGCGTGGCTGGCTCATCATGCTTAAAGTGTTTGGGCCTGATCAAAAAAATATCGTGACCATTTTGGACAAGTCCGTTAACAATACGGGACAGTGTCATTGCTACACCGTTGATATCAGGCGGGTATGTTTCGGTCACCACTGAAATTTTCAAGCTTGGCCGAACTTGCCCTAAGCGTTCAATATGTAGATGTGTGTGCATGGTGGAAGTATGGCTACTGATGGCAACAATTTTGTGAAATTGACATGTCAATTTCGTGACGCCACATCATTCAAGCTATGTCATCAAAAATTCATTCAATCGTGTGAAAGTCAAAAGGCGAACACCGCAATTGATTTAATTTGGGAGCACCTATGAAGCAATTTTTGAAAACACTTGAAACACAGCGATGGGATGATCACCGTTACTACCACCACAGCCGCATTAACCAAACATTGCATTTAATCAGTGCGATTTCCTTTTTGGTGGCATATGCGTATTTGTTCATTGACCCGGTAGTTTCAGCACTGATCGCTTGGTTAGTGTCCATGACCACGCGTCAACTTGGTCATTTCGTGTTTGAGCCAAAAGGCTACGACGAAGTCAATATGGCAACGCATGAGCACAAAGAAGAGATCAAAGTGGGATACAACTTGCAGCGCAAAATTGTGTTGTTGAGTGTGTGTGCATTGATTCCTGTGCTGGCTTACTGGACTCCTGCTGTGCTGACTTGGGCGGTTCCTGAAATGTATGAAGACACCCCAGTGCGCATAACGGGCATTTTGTGGTTGTTTTTAGGGATTGCCGGTTTGGTGTTTCGTGTTGCACAACTCTGGTACCAAGACAGCTTGCAAGCTGGTTTGGCATGGGCCTTGAAAATTATCACTGACCCTCTTCACGACATCAAAATGTATTACAAATCACCGATTTATTTGATGCGTGGAGAGTGGATTGATCCCATGGACCATGTGCGTACATCAGTTCATTGAGCAGGCAAATATTTTCTTTTTAATATTTCCTTGAAGATTGATTTACGAATATGACGGTTGGAGAGTTGCGCATCGGCCCACCACCAACCGTCATTTCGCATAGCCTGCGCGGCTTTGACAAAGCGTTGCACGAATATCTCAAAATCATTGTCATCAATGGCAAAATTAAAAATCATTCTTCCAGAGCCAACCCAACTGAGTGCAATTCCCTGGTTGCGCAAATAGAACTGAAACATCCAGTTATATCTGCTGGGTGTGCTGTAGAGGATCGACCAGACAGTCTCCATGCCAGCCACTTGCACGGGCAAATCTGCCTGAGCCAGTCGTCTGTTGAGGGTGCCCAGACGGACTGCCCATCGTTGACTGGCTTGCGCATAAATTTCTTTGGTTTCAGGTGTCTTCAAGGTATTCAAAAACACATTCATGGTTGCCATGACGTAAGGGTGGGCGTTGAATGTGCCACGGGCAAAACACAATTCCCCGGGTTTGTCTGTCTTGAATCTCCGCATCCATTTAGAGAGACCGCAAATAACCCCCACTGGCAATCCACCGCCCAATGTTTTGCCATAAGTGACCAGATCTGCTTTGACGTTGAAATATTCCTGTGCACCACCGGGTGCAAGTCTGAATCCCATGAATACTTCATCCATGATCAGGGCGATGCCCTTTTCTGTGCATACCTGACGCAGTTGTTGCAACCAATCAGCGTAGGCACCCTTGTCGTAATGGACATGTCTGCTCGAGTCGACCAAGGTGGAATCGGTGGGTGCAGCTTTGTTGGGATGCATGGCTTGCAATGGGTTGATCAATACGCAGGCAATGTCATTTCTTCGACGCAACACGCGCAATGTGTTGGGGTGCATGTCGTTAAGCGTCAACGTATGCGAAGACGGCGGCATGGGATTGCCCGGTCCCGGTTGAACATCGTCCCACCAACCGTGGTAGGCACCTGTGAAGCGCACCAATTTTTTCTTGCCGGTGTGGTAGCGGGCCAAACGAACTGCTTGCATCACCGCTTCGGTACCAGACATATGAAAAGAGACCTCTTGCATGCCAGACAGCTCGCACAATTGCTTGGCGTTGTCCAGTACGCACGGATGGTAAGAACCCAATACAGGGCCCAGTTTTTCAGCCAACTCAACACCTTGTGCAATGCATTTTTTATAAAAATCCATGCCAAACAAATTGACACCGTAACTGCCTGTGACATCGATGAATCGGTTGCCGTCCATGTCGGTCAAATAGCAGCCATCGCTTTCACGCCAAAAACTTCCCAGACGAATATGTTGATGCATCAATTCTCTGAATTGAAAGGGAATGCGGTATTCGCTGATCAGTTGCAAATCCGAGATCAAGGGCTTGAGTTCAGCAGACATGGCCAATGTTTGCGGCGATTTGCTTTGCAAATTTTCCCCCATGCGTTCGATGGCCGACTTCCTTTGCTGACCAATGTCTTCAGGCGCGCCGTCTGCAACAAACCATTGTGTGTGGTTGTATGAATAGCCAGGAATCCACGCCGCAAATTTCTTTGCCATACGCAAATGGCCGCCTAAAGAGGGATGCTTTGCCATGGACAGTTGCAGCCGAGTATGGAGCTTATTCACCAAAACAAGCCCTGCCAACGCAGTTGCTGTCAATGCCATGCCAGATTGAATTCCGTTGAGTGATTCCATGTACAGATTCCTTAAAACCTCCTTTGTATTACCACTGAGTTAAAAAATGATGACTATCAAACACATGTTCAATAAGTTGGGTGCCAATGAAAATTTGAATTTTTTATTGACCAACCGCATACCCAGACTTGCATTGACCCGTTTCATGGGTTGGTTCAGTCAGATCAAGCACCCATGGGTCAGGGATGCATCGCTGTCCGTTTGGCGATCAATTGCAGATTTGGATTTAACAGAGGCAAAAAAGACCAAGTTCGACAGCTTGCACGATTGTTTTATCAGGGAGCTAAAACCTGGCGCCAGGCCTATAAATACGAATCAAAATGTATTCATCAGTCCTTGTGATGGCATTGTCGGTGCCGTTGGTCGCGTTGAGTCAGGAAAGTTGTACCAAGCCAAAGGATTTCCATACCGGCTAGATGAGTTGCTAGGCCCTGATGTTTCTTTGGCTGAATGGGAGAACGGATGGTTTGTCACGATTCGCATCACTTCTTCCATGTACCACCGCTTTCATGCGCCATACAACGGCTTACTCAAGCGGGTCAAGTATTTTTCTGGGGATACATGGAATGTGAACCCTATTGCTTTGAAGCGGGTTGAAAAATTGTTTTGTAAAAACGAACGCGCACTGTTGGAAATTGAAGTGGGCAAAGAAGCCCATAAAGTTGCGTTGGTTCCAGTGGCAGCGGTGCTGGTCGCCAGTATTCGACTGCATGCGTTAGACGCCTTGTTTTCTGCAGCTTACAAAGGCCCGCTGGAAATAAGTTGCAACAGTCCCTTTCAAAAAGGCGATGAATTGGGTTGGTTCCAACACGGCTCAACCATCATTGTGTTTGCCCCCGCTTCGTTTAGATTGTCCGGGGCGATTCAAGAAGGAAAACCTATCAAAATGGGTGAAGCACTGATGGAATTGCCGTGATGTTTCAGTGTGGGATGGTCATCCGTTGCGGTTGGGGTTTATGTTTTTTACTGTCAAAACCGCCATGCCAATTGCAACGCTGACAGACATGCCAATCACCACGGTAGAAAGACTGAAATTCAAATACGTTAAGACACTGTAGAGCCCCAGCATCAGCAAAATACTTGAATTCTCACAAGTATTTTGTACAGAGATGGATCTGCCGGCACTCAGCAGAACCGCACCACGCGCTTGTAGCAACGCATTCATGGGGACCACCAAAAAACCGCCCAAGGCACCTATCAGCAGTGTCAGTCCTAAGGCGGTATGCCATTCGGTGATCAAAACCATTAAAGGCAAGACAAGGCCCATGGCCACGCCCGCGCCCAAAACAGCAGTGGCGTTTCGCATCTTCACCCAGCGTGCGGCTGTCAAGGCACCCATAACCACGCCAACAGCAGTACAGGCTTGTAAATAAGCGGCTTGCGTCAAACTCAGGTGCAGCATGGTTTGTGCCCATGCCAACACCAGCAATTGCATACATGCACTCACGCCCCAAAATAATGTGGTGACTGACAAACTGATGAACCCCAATGGGTCTGTCCAAAGTTTTCTTTGGTCTTTGTAAAAATCGCGCCAAATACTTCGCCATGCCCATTGGGTTTTTGCATACTGCTTGTGAGAGTTAGGAATGAAGAGTGTGATGCAAGCTGAAAAACCATACATCATGCATATCGCAAGTGTTGACAGGGATAAACCGTTGTCAGTTGACATCCAGCTTAAATAAGTTTGAGCCGCCGAATGGCTCAGCCAACTGTCAGACACCAACCACCCGCCCAGCATCACACCAAAAAGTGCAGCACATACCGTGGTTACTTCAATCCAACCGTTGGCTTTGAGCAATAGTTCTGTTTCAACCGATTCTGTGATCCAGCCATACTTGGCCGGTGAATACACAGCGGCCCCCAAACCTGTGACTGCATAAGCCGCGATTGGGTTGAGCCCTGCAAACAAACCTACACAAGCCATTAACTTGAGCGCATTGGCGTGCATCAGTATTTTGTGTTTAGACCATGTGTCAGCGATCGCACCAACCCAAGGCCCAAACAACACATAAGACAAGGTAAAAAGCAGTTTTAACAAGGGAATCCAAAACGGCGCATACCCTTGTAATTGCAGCAATGCAATTGCCAACAACAGCAGAGCGTTGTCGGCCAGTGCGGACACAAACTGGCTGGCGATCAGCGGATAAAACCCTTTGGGCATTAACTGCTAACGCAGAATCAAGACACCAGTTCGGCAGGTTCGCGGATCAGTTGTTTGACAGGCAGAAAATCTAAGACTTGGTCCCAAAATACCAATTCAAGCGTGCCATCCATGTGCTCAACCAGGGCAGAGCGGCTTTCAACCCAATCACCATCATTGCAATACAGAACATCTCCGATCATGCGAATTTCAGCCCTGTGAATATGACCACACACCACCCCTTGGTAGCCACGTTTCTGGGCCTCGTGTGCCACTGCATTTTCGAAGTCCGTCACGAAATTCAGGGCTTTCTTGACTTTCCCTTTTAAATACGCGGACAAAGACCAATAAGGCATGCCTAATTTGGCGCGTATGCGGTTGAAATGCCGGTTCAAACGCAAGGTCAACTCATACAAACTGTCGCCGACATAGGCCAGCCACTTGGCGTATTTCACCACTGCATCAAAATAGTCACCATGTATCAACCATAGTTTGCGCCCATCTACGAGCGTATGTGAATATTCTTCACTGACCTCAATGCCACCGAAATGGTGTTCGACAAAATTCCTGGCGAACTCATCATGGTTGCCTGGTATGTACACCACCTTGCAGCCCTTGCGGACCCGTTTCAACAATTTTTGCACCACATCATTGTGTGATTGCGGCCAATACCATTTACGGCGAAGTTGCCAGCCATCCACAATGTCGCCAATTAAATACAAAGAATCGCTGGTGTGAGATTTGAGAAATTCAAGTAAGGCGTCTGCTTGACATCCTGGTGTTCCCAAGTGCAAGTCAGATATAAACACAGCTCTGTAATGCATACATTTCCTGATGATGGTTGATGCAAAGCAATAGGCCTGATGCACATATTTGCTATAAGACAAGCATAAATTCGGCATATGACTAATTGATGAAATTGGCGATAGGATTGCGCACAACATCTCATTCAACCCAAGCACACCTATGATCGTCAAACAAATTTGGACGGCCAATGCCTATAGAAATTTCAATTACTTACTAGCTTGCGGGCAAACCGGCGAAGCACTGGCCATTGACCCGCTAGACAGTGCGCGTTGTTTGCAAACTGCAAAAGAGCAGGGCTGGGAGATCACCCAAATATTGAACACCCACGAGCACTTTGACCATATCGGTGGCAATCAAGATATTGTTCAAGCCACTGGCGCCAAAGTGTTGGCCCATGCAAAAGCGGCGTCCGCCATCCCTGGGATGTTTCGTGGTTTGCTTGCGGGTGATGTCGTCAAGGTAGGAAAGACAGTGGAACTTGAAGTGCTCGACACGCCTGGCCACACCATGTGCCATGTGTGTTTGATGGCACATACCGACCAACCCGCTTTGTTTTCAGGCGACACTTTGTTCAATGCTGGTGCCGGCAACTGTCACAACGGTGGCAATATCAAAGCATTGTTTGAAACATTTAGCCAGCAATTGAATCGCTTGCCCGCCAGCACTCGAATTTTTCCTGGTCACGATTACATCGAAAACAATTTGCGCTTCACGCTTAACCGTGAGCCTGACAACCAAGTGGCTGCCGATTTGATGCAACAAGTCACTGGCCAAGATGTCAATCATGCGCATGTCACTACCTTGCAAACCGAGCGCGACATCAATACATTTTTCAGACTGGACCAGGCCAGCGTCAAAGCGCAATTGCGTGTGGATTTTCCCGAGTTGCCCGCCGACATCAGTGATGAAACGGTATTCACCAAATTGCGCGAATTGCGAAACCGTTGGTGAGTTTTTTTAGCTGGTGCTGAGTCGAGAAATGATGAAGCTGGCGGCTTCTGTGATGTGTTGTCTGGCTTTGGTCTCTGCGGCGTCGCCATCGCCATCGATGATGATTTGCAGCAACTCTTCGTGCTGATGCCAGATGTCTCTGGGTTTTTCATCCATCATCAGCACTTCACCCATGACACGTTGCGTGTAAGTCCAATGGGTGTCCATGGTTGGCGCAATCAGCAAGTTGTCAGACAGGCCATACACAAAATGGTGAAACGCCATGTCGGTGCTGATCAATTCAGTGACTGATCCTTTTTTGACGGCTTTTCTGCCTTTTTCAATCAAAGCCTCGCCTTGAGTGCGCGCGGTTTGTGAATTGTTTTCAGCGGCTTTGCGAAATGCCAAGCCTTCAAGCACAGCACGTATTTCATACATTTGGCGAATGTAGTCTGGGTCAAGTGGCGCCACGATCAAGCCGCGCCCGGGCGCATCTCGCAATAAACCTTGGTTTCTTAATAGCAAAAGTGCTTGCTGTATGGGTTGTCTAGAGACCCCTAGCTCAGCTGCGATGTGCTCTTGAATGATGCGGGTACCGGGTGCCAATTTTCCGGACGAAATTTCTTGCAGAATAGCTTCGTGGACTTGTTCGACCAGATTGGGTTGTACAGCAATTATTTTCATCGTGTCACTTTGTGATTCGTCTGCAATCAGGCGTTCAGTTCATGCCATGTCACGCCATTTCCGCTCTTGATCATCCCATGCCGCCAAGGCTTGCAGATCAGGAACCCACGCAAGACCAGACTTGGCATCTGAGGATTCTGCCTCAGGCGTCACCAGCACATCCAGTAGCGCTGGAAGGTTTTGCATGGCCAATGCCAAAGCCGCAGGCAAGTCTTCGGCTTTTTCAACACGTTGTGCATGCATGCCAAAGGCACGTGCCATGGCGGCATGGTCCGCAAACTGCAATTGTGTGCCCACTACTTTGCCGTGGTTTTGTTGCTGGTCTCTGACTTCAATCGCCCAAGAACCATTGTTGGCGACAATGATCAACACTGGGGCTTTGTGTCGCACAGCCGTGTCAATTTCCATCGCATTGAATCCAAATGCGCCGTCTCCGGTAACCACCACCACTGGCCGCTCAGGGCAGGCCAAGCTGGCAGCAACACCAAACGGCGTGCCCACACCGATGCACCCCAAAGGCCCCGGATCAAGGTAGGCATCTGATTGCAAACCTACTCGCGCAAAGCTTAAAAAGTCACCGCCATCAGCCACCACCACAGCATGCTGCGGCAGCACATCTTGCACAGCCGCCAACACTTTATTGGGATGCATCAATCCATCAGAACCATTGGCCGCTTGCGCCATGCTGAGCTTGAGCTTGTCGGCGCGTGCCAGATGTTGTTGTCGCAAGCCTTTGAGCCAGTCCGAATCAGCATGCGGTTTCATAGAGACAGCTGCATCGCAAATGGCTTGAAGCGTTTGCGGCACGCTGGCGAGCAGTTCCACTTCGCCACGGCGGTTGTCCCGCAACTCGGCGCTGTTGTCAGCGATTCGCAGAAAACGAGCCTGTCCAAACACGGCAGGGGAACCATAGGCGAGTTGGAAATCCAGTTTGCGCCCGATGGTCACCACCACATCGGCTTGGCCCATGACATTGCCGCGCATGGCAGCCACCACGCTGGGATGGTCAGGCGGCACCAGTCCACGGCTTTCGCCCGTGTCCAAGTAAGCAGCACCAAGCATGGTCAGCAGTTGTTGCAAGGGGGCAGACGCAGCTTTGGCGCCTCTGCCAGAAATAAACAGTGGTCGCTTGGCTTGCCACAGCAAGTCCACGGCAGCGTCAATATCGGAGGGTGCAGGCAAGGTAACAGGCCCGGTGATGCGCTTGAAATGTTCCGTCAACAAGACGGCTGCAGGGGGAGAACTGCGCAATACATCGACAGGAAAGTCTACGTAAACCGGTCCGGGTTCATTGCCTTGCCCAAATGCGCGGCAGGTTGCTTCGTTCAAGGTGGCCAAGGCCAGGGCGGGATGGCGCACGGTTCTTGCCATGCGCGTGATGGACGCTACCAATTCGGTATGCACCATGTCTTGCAAAGCGCCGCGGTGCTCTTGCGCCATGGGTGGTGTGCCGGAAATCACCAGCACAGAGGCGCGCGACACATGCGCATTGGCAATGCCGGTCATGGCGTTTGTCACACCGGGCCCAGCGGTGACCAGCGCCACTCCCAAGGTGCCTGTCAAATCAGCCTCGGCATGCGCCATATACACGGCTGCGCGCTCGTCTCTGACATCAATGATGCGGATGCCTTGTGCATCCAGCGCCATCCAAATCGGCATGATGTGACCGCCACACAAACCATAGACCCGCTGTACCCCTTGTGATTTCAAAAATCGGGCAATGACGTAGGCCACCGAATCGTGCTTGTTGCTAATTAGTTGGGAATTCATCGGGTTTTTTCTTTGCAAATAAACAAGGGAATATACTATATGAATTCTGAATTCAGAATACTATATTCGCTCTTGTGATGCAATTATTTTTTCAAAACCTTAGAACACCCTGACGTGAAGCAGCTTTTCAACATTTCAGACATGGTCCGCACACACGCGCGCTTGCGGCCGCACGACATTGGGGCGATGGATTCGCGCCGCAGCCTGAGTTTTGCCCAATGGAACCAGCGTGCAGATTTGCTGGCGGCGGGTTTGCTGTCGCAAGGCTTGAACCCGGGTGACCGGGTGGCGGTGCTCGCACACAACTGCATCGAATGGATGGAGATATATGTGGCGCTTGCACGTGCAGGCCTGGTGGCCTTACCCATCAACTTCAGGTTGGTCGGCCATGAAATTGCCTATATCTTGGCTGATGCACAGGCTACGGCTTTGCTTTGCACCGCTTTGTTACAGGACAAGGTGCTGGACATCTTGCCCGAACTGGGCTTGAAAGCTTGTGTGCAAATGGGTGGCACCACGCATGCAGGTTGGTTGGACTATGAAGGCTTGATGACGCAGGCGTCATTGCCTGCACAGTGGCCACAGGTGCAACCCAAAGACACCTGTGCACTGATGTACACCTCGGGTACCACGGGCAAGCCCAAAGGTGCGATACGCAGCCACGAGGCCAGCACCTTGATCGCTTACGCCACAGCCATGGAAATGGGCTTTACAAAAGAAGACAAAGCTTTGCTGGTCATGCCTTTGTGCCATGCCAACTCACTGTATTTTGCCAACACATTCATGCACTTGGGTGCGTGTATCGTGATCGATGACAGTGCGAGCTTTGACCCCGCACGGGTGATGGAATGCTTGAGCAGTCACAGCATCACGTTCACCTCGCTGGTGCCAACACACTACATCATGATGTTGGCGCTGTCGGCAGACAACACGCGTCAATTCGCCACAGGCAGTGTGGCCAGGTTGTTGATTTCATCTGCACCTGCAAATGAAAGCCTCAAGCGCGATATCCAAAAACTTTTCCCCAACGGCCAGTTGTATGAGCTCTATGGTTCCACCGAAGCCGGTTGGGTGACCTTATTGCGACCTGAAGATCAACTCACCAAATTGGGCTCAGTGGGACGTGAATGGGCGGGCAGTGGGCCGATCAAGATCATGGATGAACACAGGCAAGAAGTCGCAGACGGTGAAATTGGCGAGTTGTACTCATGCACGCCCTATGCGTTTGAAGGATATTGGAATGCGCCTGAAAAAAACCAGCAAGCCTATTCGGGCGCATGGTGTTCGGTGGGTGACATGGCGCGCCGTGACCCAGACGGATTTATTTGGTTGATGGACCGCAAAAGCAACATGATCATCAGCGGCGGCGAAAACATTTATCCGTCTGAAGTTGAATCGGTGCTGGCGGGGCATCCAGCCGTGCAAGAAGTGGCCGTCATTGGTGTGCCGCACGACAAATGGGGCGAAACCGTGCAAGCCGTGGTGGTGCTCAAAGCCCATGCGAATTGCCATGAGGACGACCTCAAGCAGTGGTGCAAGCAGCAACTTGCAGGCTACAAACAACCTCGGGTCATTCGCTTCATGAAATCTGCAGATATGCCCAGAACCGCAACTGGCAAGATTGTTCACCGCCGATTAAAAGAACAATTTATAAGTAAAACCTCGCCTCTGTGAATAGAATGTCAACTCACTCTAAAGTAGTTGGCCCAATGAAGTTAAACAAACCTTTCACGGATTTATTTTCAGTAGCAGCCTTAACAGTTTTATTTGGTTTAGTGGCTAGCCGGTGGGAACTGTCAGAGCATATTGTTGAATACAGCCATGTGTATGAACACATTGAGCTAGACGAATGGCCTTTTTCTTTTTTGGTGTTGGCTATCGGTTTGGCTTGGTATTCATGGCGGCGTAACGCAGAGGCCAATGCGGAAATAAAAGAGCGCATCCGGTCTGAGCAGCGTGTGCAGGAATTGCTTCGCCACAACAGCGATTTAACGCAGCGGCTTTACACCGCCCAGGAAGATGAACGACGTGCACTAGCGCGTGAATTGCACGATGAAATGGGGCAGACCTGCACCGCTATCCGTACAGAAGCTGCGGTGCTTGGTATGGGAAAAATGGATGCGCAAGGCATCGGTCAATGTGCACAACGCATTGCCCAATCTGCCCAGCAGTTGTCAGAAATCACGCGCCATATGCTGCAGCAATTGCGCCCCATGGTGCTCGACAGCATGGGCTTGTCCGATACGGTGTTGGCGCAATGCCAGCAATGGCAAACCAGCACACGTGTCGTTTGCGATTGCGAGGTTGATCCGCTGCCTGACCCGTTATCGGATTACTTGTGTGTCACCATCTACCGATTGGTGCAAGAAGGCTTGACCAACGTGGCCCGCCATGCAAATGCAACACGGGTCATTGTGAAATTGCTTGTGTCAGAGTCGGGTGAGCTGTTGCTGTCCATACAGGACAATGGCCGTGGCACGCCTCTCAATGATGCTTCGCAAAAAGGTTTTGGTGTGTTGGGCATGCAAGAAAGGGTGGCCAGTGTGAAAGGTGAATTCAACTGGCATTCCAAAGAAAACCAAGGCGTTCATATTCGTATCAAATTGCC
>CAMDSU010000009.1 GCA_945907335.1 Bordetella parapertussis
GTCACGCCAATCACACCCGCTCCGACAACAGCAATTTTCATAAATTCAAACCAAAGTAACCAATTTTGTAAAGGGGTGGGCGTGGTGTTGTGTTAAAGTTATTGGGCTTTGGGTCAGTGAATTGTTGAGATGACTACCCAAGGTAAATCACAAACCAGTTCACAAAAGGTGTTGCGTTGACATTAGTTTAGCTGAGTCAACGCAATCACGAATTGGATTTTAGACACAACCTTTGGAGAAATTCATGTCTATTACTATGCGCGAAATGCTGGAAGCCGGTGTTCATTTTGGACACCAAACACGCTTTTGGAACCCCAAAATGTCCCCGTTTATTTTTGGACATCGCAACAAAATCCACATCATTAACCTTGAGAAAACATTGCCCATGTTTCAAGAGGCAATGAAATTCACCAAGCAATTGGCAGCCAATCGCGGCACGATTTTGATGGTGGGTACCAAACGACAAGCCAGAGAAATCATTGCATCAGAAGCAGCCCGCGCGGGTGTTCCTTTTGTGGATCAGCGTTGGTTGGGTGGCATGCTCACCAACTTTAAAACTGTCAAAACATCCATCAAACGATTGAAGGATATGAAAGTACAGCAAGAAATCGGGCTTGATGCCATGTCGAAAAAAGAACAATTGATGTTCATGCGCGAACTCGAAAAATTGGAAAAAGACATCGGTGGCATTCAAGACATGGTGACTTTGCCTGATGCAATTTTTGTCATCGACGTAGGTTTCCACAAAATTGCTATCGCTGAAGCGAAAAAGCTGGGTATTCCTTTGATTGGCGTGGTTGATTCAAACCACTCACCTGAAGGAATTGATTATGTGATTCCTGGCAACGATGACTCATCCAAGGCCGTTACGCTTTACGCAAGAGGTATTGCAGATGCAATTTTGGAAGGTCGAGCCAATGCGGTGAATGATGTGGTCAAAGCCGTTGCCGAAGGACAAGATGAGTTTGTTGAAGTTGAAACTAACGAACAAGCTTGATCTTCCTAAGCTTTCATAAAGGGGCTTTGATGGCCCCTTTTTTGCAACTTAACTAAACACTTGGAACCAAAGAGATAAAAGGAAAATTTATGGCAAATATTACAGCAGGCATGGTGGCAGAGTTACGTGCAAAAACAGATGCACCCATGATGGAATGTAAAAAAGCTTTGACCGAAGCCGAAGGCGACATGGTCAAAGCCGAGGAACTGCTGCGTGTCAAGTTGGGCAGCAAGGCCAGCAAAGCTTCTTCACGTGTCACAGCAGAAGGAGTGATCTCAATCGCCATGAATGGCAAAAGTGGTGCTTTGTTGGAAGTCAATTGCGAAACTGACTTTGTTACAAAGAACGACAGTTTCCTGGCGCTTTCAAATGCGGCTGCCCAATTGATTGCCTCACACCATCCGGCGAATATAGATGAGCTATCGGCTCTTTCTTATTCGCAAGATGGCTTTGGACCCACCTTGGAAGATGTTCGCAAGGGCTTGGTTGGGAAAATCGGTGAAAACATGAGCTTCAGAAGGTTCCGTTACTTTGATGGAAGTTCTACGCTTACCTCTTATTTGCATGGGACACGCATCGGTGTTGTCGTTGAATTTGATGGTGATGAATCTGCGGCCCGCGACGTTGCCATGCATGTGGCGGCTATGAAGCCTGTGTCTTTGACAAGCGCGGATGTTCCGCTGGAACTTATTGAAAGAGAACGTTCTGTGGCCACAGCGAAGGCGGCTGAGTCAGGAAAGCCTGCTGAAATCGCTTCAAAAATGATCGATGGTGCTGTACAGAAATATCTCAAAGAGGTTTCTTTGTTTAATCAACCTTTTGTGAAAAATGACAAGCAAACGGTTGAGCAAATGTTGCAAGCTGCAAAAACCAATGTCAAAGCATTCACCATGTATGTGGTGGGCGAGGGCATTGAGCGCAAAGTTGATGACTTTGCCGCTGAGGTGGCTGCCCAAGTTGCAGCCGCCAAGCAAACCGCTTGATAACCAAAAAGGGACTTTCCAGTCCCTTTTTTTTCGCAAGTCGTACACTCATTTTCCTGGAGATTTCAATGACATTAGCCAAACCCGCTTACAAGAGAATCTTGCTCAAGCTCTCGGGTGAAGCCTTGATGGGTGAAGATGCTTTTGGAATCAACCGTGACACGATTGTTCGCATGGTTGAGGAAATTGCAGAAATTACTCGACTAGGTGTCGAGGTGGCTGTTGTTATTGGGGGCGGTAATATTTTCAGAGGTGTTGCCGGTGGTTCTGTTGGTATGGACCGCGCAACAGCCGATTACATGGGTATGTTGGCAACGGTCATGAACGCATTGGCCTTGGCTGACACGATGAACAAAGCCGGACTGGTCGCCAGGGTAATGTCCGCCATCGGTATTGAGCAAGTTGTTGAACCTTATGTCCGGCCCAAAGCCCTTCAGTACCTTGAGGAGGGCAAGGTGGTTGTGTTTGCAGCAGGGACTGGCAATCCATTTTTCACAACCGACACAGCGGCAGCATTACGCGGCGCCGAGATCGGGGCAGCTATGGTATTGAAGGCAACCAAGGTAGATGGCGTTTACACTGCAGACCCTAAAAAACACCCAGATGCCACCCGTTACAGTCGCATCAGTTTTGACGATGCGATTCAAGGCAATTTGGGCATCATGGATGCCACAGCATTTGCACTTTGCAGAGATCAAAAATTACCCATCACGGTTTTTTCAATTTTCAAGCATGGCGCATTGAAAAGAGTCGTCATGGGTGAGGATGAAGGCACCCTGGTTTTTGCCTCATAAAAATTCGATATTTCGGGAGAGGATAGATGACAAGCATCAGTGACATCAAGAAAACCAGTGAGATGAAGATGGACCAATCCATTGCATCTTTCACAAGCAGTTTGAGCAAAATTCGAACTGGACGAGCCAACCCGGGATTATTGGATTCCATCATGGTTGACTACTACGGAAACCCAACTCCTTTGTCCCAAGTAGCCAATGTATCCTTGTTGGACGCCAGAACCATCAGCGTCCAACCTTGGGAAAAAGGACTGGGACCGAAAATTGAAAAAGCAATTCGCGAAAGCGATTTGGGTTTAAACCCTTCTGCAATGGGCGATTTAATCCGTGTGCCAATGCCACCCATGACGGAAGAACGAAGAAAGGAAATGACCAAAATCGTTCGAACAGATGGGGAGAATGCAAAAATTGCCATACGCAATTTACGTCGAGATGCTAACGAAGCCGTTAAAAAACTGGTCAAAGACAAGTTGGCTTCTGAAGATGAGCAAAAACGTGCAGAAAACGAAATTCAAAAATTCACTGATAAGCATATTGCAGACATTGATAAATTGATTGCGGCGAAAGAGCAAGAAATCATGGCTGTATAAATGAGACCTTGCCATGCTTAAGCAGCGTGTTATCACAGCAGTTATTTTGCTGCTGTTCTCTTTGCCTGCATTGTTCCATCCATCTCCTCTTTGGCTGGGAGTGCTAGGAGTTTTGCTTATTTTGGCGGCTTCGTGGGAATGGGGTCGATTAAATGGTTTGGGATTTGCCTCGGCTTTTGTGATGCCGACCATTTGCTTAGCATTGTTCCTAAGCTATTGGTCACGGTATGATTTTATTTTGATATCAAAGTTTTATTGGTTGATATGTATAGCCATTTGGTTTTGCACCATTGTTTTTTTTCTAAAAAATGGCAGTTCTAGTTGGAAATCTTCACCTACATTATTTCGACTTGGTTTAGGTATTTTTTTATTGAGCTCCACCGGACTGGCATTGTTACAAGCCAAGCTGATTGGGACAGCTTTTCTGACCTCAATTTTGTTATTGGTGTGGACTGCAGATATCGCTGCATACTTTGTCGGCAGAAGATGGGGTAGGCACAAACTGGCACCAACTATCAGCCCTGGAAAAAGTATTGAAGGCTTGGTGGGAGCTGTTTTGGCTGTATGGCTCTTGGCACTGGCCTGGATAACTGCATCAAACTATTTAATTTTCGAGCACGACAGTATTTTTATCCGGCTCTACACTTTTGGGTGGCCTGCTTTGTTGCTGGGTTTATCTGTGTTGACGCTCACAAGTGCTGCCGGCGATTTGTTTGAATCGATGATCAAGCGCGCAGCTGGTGCCAAAGACAGCAGTCAACTACTTCCCGGTCACGGTGGTGTACTCGACAGGCTTGACGCACTGCTTCCTGTTTTGCCTCTTGCGGTTCTTATTTCAATGTTTTGATGACCATGAAAAAAAACATCACAGTTTTAGGATCAACCGGATCCATAGGTGTAAATACCTTGGACGTGATTTCCAGACATACTGACAAATTCGAAGTCTTTGCGTTAACAGGTGCCAAGCAATTTGAATTGATGTTTCGCCAGTGTGTTCAATTCAAGCCTCAATTTGCGGTCATGGTGGATGCGCAGGCCGCTAAGTCACTTCAAGAAAAATTGGCGGCTGAAAATTTATCGACTCGTGTCTTGATTGGGCCAGATGCACTGTGCGAAGTGGCCAGTGATGAACGGGTAGATATGGTAATGGCCGCCATCGTTGGCGCTGCTGGTTTGGCGTCTTGCATGGCAGCCGCACACGCTGGTAAACGCTTGTTGTTGGCCAATAAAGAAGCTTTGGTTGTTGGTGCCGAATTATTCATGGATGCTGTCAGCAGGGGTGGGGCGAAATTGCTCCCGATTGACAGTGAGCACTCCGCTATATTTCAGTCACTTCCTGAGAACCCCCAAGCTTGGCCCGCATGTGTCAGTAAAATTATTTTGACGGCTTCGGGAGGTCCTTTCCGTACCCGTTCATTGGAGTCTTTCAAAGAAATCACGCCTGAGCAAGCTTGTGCTCACCCCAACTGGGTCATGGGTAGAAAAATCTCTGTCGATTCTGCAACCATGATGAATAAAGCTTTAGAGGTCATAGAAGCTAAATTCTTGTTTGGAGTTTCTCCTTCCCAAATTGAAGTGGTTATTCATCCGCAAAGCATTATTCATTCAATGGTGCAATTTGTGGATGGGTCTATCGTTGCGCAATTGGGAACACCTGATATGCGTATGCCAATTTCTTATGGTTTGGCATGGCCGCACAGAGTGAGCAGTGGGGCACCCAATATTGATTTCAAGCAAGCATCACAAATGACGTTTGAGTCTATGGACGATGCCATGCATCAGCAGAGATACCCCGGTTTAGCATTGGCTTGGGAGGCGCTTGCAGCACCGGCTGGAACCACTGCAGTGTTGAATGCGTCTAACGAAGTTGCAGTGGAATTTTTCTTGCAACAAAAAATTCGTTTTGACCAAATTCACGCGGTGAACTTGTCTACCATGTCAGCTCTGCAGCCGGCTCAACCCGATCATTTAGACGATTTGCTGAAAATAGATGAACATGCAAGGGCAGTGGCTGTTGAATTTGCAAATAAATTGTCAAAAATTTAAATGAACAAGTTCTCATCAGAGACGAGGATTTGTTTAAGTCTCTCATCACTGATGTATTATCAGATCAATTGCCCAATACAACTTCTGGTTTACCTATGAAATCCCATTTCTTTTCAGGCTTTAAGCAATTCATTTCTGTGCTTTTGGTGTCAGTTTGCATGCTTCAGTCTGCCCTTGCTGTGGAACCGTTTGAGATTAAAGACATTCGATTGGAAGGATTGCAGCGAGTTGAGCCTGGGAACGTACTTGCAACTTTGCCGTTCAAAGTGGGTGAATCCTATTCAGATGACAAGGGCACTTTGGCGATACGAAATCTATTTGCTTTGGGGTTATTTAAAGACGTAAGAATTGAACTCAAAGGTAATGTGGTGATTGTGGTGGTTGAAGAGCGCCCATTGATTTCTTCAGTCAATTTTGTGGGCATCAAAGAATTCGACAAAGACACGCTGAAAAAAGCGTTGAAAGATATCGGGCTTGCCGAAGGACGACCGTTTGATAAAGCCTTGTCAGACAGGGCAGAGCAGGAGCTAAAGCGTCAATACATCAATAAAAGTTTGTATGGCGCCGAGGTGGTCACTACAGTTGCACCAGCTGAGCGCAACAAGGTCAACTTGAACTTCACGGTGATTGAAGGTGAAGTATCCAAAATCAAAGAATTCAAGATCGTAGGCAATAAAGCATTTGACCAGTCAACGATCAAAGATCAGTTAGACCTATCGGAACCCAACTACATGTCTTGGTATACAAAGTCTGACAGGTATTCTCAGGCTAAGTTGAATGCTGATCTTGAAAACATTCGATCTTTTTATCTTTCACGCGGCTACTTAGAATTCAGAATAGATTCCACTCAAGTTGCAATATCTCCCAACAAACAAGACATCAATATCACGATCAACATCACTGAAGGTTCCCAATTTGTTGTCAGCTCTGTCGAGCTCGATGGTTATTACTTGGGCAGAGACAATGAATTTAAGTCGTTGATCACTGTCAAGCCGGGTCGCACCTATAACATCACGGATATCGTGGAAACCACCAAGGCCTTTTCAGAATATTTTGGAAATTTTGGTTTCGCGTTTGCACGAATAGAACCACGCTCTGAAATTGACAGGCAAACCAATCAAGTAAAAATCATCTTGCAAGCTGATCCCTCGCGCAGGGCTTACGTCAGGCGTATCAACATCTCTGGCAATGACAGAACCAAAGATGAAATCATTCGTCGCGAATTTAGACAAATGGAATCGGCTTGGTATGACGGAGACAAGATACGAAACTCCAGAGACAGAATTGACAGGTTGGGTTATTTCACAGAAGTAACAGTTGATACACAAGAAGTCCCTGGCACTCCGGACCAAATCGATATCAATTTAAAGGTGGCCGAAAAGCCCACTGGCGCACTGCAGCTTGGTGCTGGTTTTTCCTCTTCAGAGAAATTTTTCTTCTCTTTTGGTATCAGCCAAGATAACTTTTTTGGCACAGGTAATTCCGTTGGTATTCAAGTAAATACCAGTAAATACAACAAGGTCTACCAAATCAGTACCACGGACCCGTATTTCACAGAAGATGGTGTCTCTAGGACATTGAATTTTTACGACAGAAATTCGCGCCCCTATGCAGCCTCTTCCACTTACTACAACATTTACTCAACGGGACTGGGTGTCAGTTTTGGTGTCCCAATTGCCGAGATAGATACGGTGCTGATTGGAATTGCCTACGACAACACCTCGATATCAAACGGCACCGGCCTTCCCACCGCTTATTCAAATTCTGGATATGTTGGAAGTGATGTGACTTCTGTGCCCATCACAGTGGGTTGGGCGAGAGACAGCAGAGACAGCATGTTGGCTCCAAACAAAGGAAAGTTGATACGCCTAAATTCTGAACTCGGTGCATTCGGCGATTTGCATTACTACAAAAATTCAGGTCAATACCAACAATACTGGCCGTTGACCCGTAAGTACACCTTGGCTGTGAATGCGGAATTAGGTCTTGGTGGTGGTTACAAGGGAAAAAACTTTCCTATCTTCAAGAACTACTATTCGGGCGGTTTGGGTTCCGTTCGGGGCTTCATGCAGAACTCCTTGCAAACTGACAACACCTATAGCCTTTATCAACAATATTCAACAGGTGGGGCTAAAAAAATCCTCCTAAATACTGAATTTCTAATGCCATTCCCCGGTGTTGGCACTGACAAGACATTGCGATTGTTTACTTTCGTAGACATTGGTAATGTCTATACTGATGAAGAATCTATTGATATCGCGCAACTCAGAAGCTCGGCTGGCATGGGCTTGAGTTGGATTTCTCCAGTTGGTCCGCTAAGGTTCGCCTTTGCCAAGCCGATCAAGAAGTTTGACAACGATAGAATACAAACCTTTCAATTCCAAATCGGGACGGCCTTCTGATGAACTTATCACTGATTCGCACGCTAAGTTTTTGCCTGTTTGGCATCACATCTTTGGTTCTCCATGCTGAAGATTTTCGAGTGGGTTTTGTCAACACCGATCGAATTTTCAGAGAAGCCAATACTGCAAAGGTTGCACAAACCAAACTTGAGCAGGAATTCTCTAAGCGTGAAAAGGAATTGATGGAAATTGGTAATTCGCTCAAATCAAATTCTGAAAAACTCGAAAGAGACTCTCCCACCTTATCGGATACACAGCGCTCTTCCCGTCAAAGGCAATTGGCTGACCAAGACCGCGAGTTTCAGCGTAAACGTCGTGAGTTTCAAGAAGATTTGAATGCCAGAAAAAATGAAGAACTCCAACAAGTTCTTGAAAAAGCCAATAAAGTGGTCAAGCAAGTAGCCGAAACAGAAAAATATGATTTGATATTGCAAGAAGCGGTTTATATCAATCCAAAGCATGATATTACCGACAAGGTCATCAAAGTCATCAACAGCGGTAAGTGATGGCGTGTTTTCCCTAAAGTTAGGGTTTATCGTAGATCAACTTGGGGGGCAACTTTTCGGGTCCCCTGAAACAAAAATTTCGCGTCTTTTTCCTTTGGCGGTAGCAGTTAACGGGGACATGAGTTTTTTAAGTAACCCCAAATACATAGCCCAACTCGAAAGCAGCCAAGCCACTTGTGTAGTGGTTGGCAAATCGCATCAAGAACTCGCTGTTAAGCGCGGATCATGCATCGTCACAGACCACCCCTACGCTTATTGGGCAAAACTAACCCAGCTGTGGGTATCCCAACAATCGACAAAGTTTTTCCCTCAAATTCACCCTTCAGCTGTGGTTGATCCAACTGCAATCGTTCATCCTAGCGCGCGAATCGGACCTCTGTGCGTGATAGAAGAAGGGGCAAAGATAGGTGAAGGTACTTGGCTTAAATCTCGCGTGACTGTTTCCTCTTATTGCGAAATTGGAAACTACTGCATATTACATTCAGGCGTGGTTGTTGGCGCGGATGGTTTTGGTTTTGCACTAGAGGATCAGCACTGGATCAAAATCGAGCAACTCGGAAAAGTAGTGATTGGCAACCATGTAGAGATTGGTGCCAACACTTGTATCGACCGAGGCGCGATGGAAGACACGGTGCTTGAAGATGGCGTGATTCTTGACAACTTGATTCAAATTGGTCATAACGTTCGCATAGGAAAGCACACGGCCATGGCGGGTTGCTCCGCGATCGCAGGTAGCTCAACGATTGGCGCATATTGCACCATTGGAGGTGGTGCGGGTGTGTTGGGCCATATTCAATTGGCAGACCATGTCCATATCAGCTCTTATGCGTTAGTGACGCATTCCATCTCAAAGCCAGGAACTTACAGTGGTGTGTTTCCCATCGATGAAAATTCTCAGTGGCAAAAGAACGCTGCCTCGCTCAAACAACTGCATAGCTTGCGTGAACGCATCAGAAGCTTGGAAAAAAATAACAATCAATAAAGGTTTTAAATGGACATCCATCAAATACTGAAACTGTTGCCTCACCGTTATCCTTTCTTGTTAGTGGACAGAGTGCTGGAAATTGAAAAGGGAAAGTCTATTGTTGCGTTGAAAAATGTCACGATGAACGAGCCCTATTTCACGGGTCATTTCCCTCATCGTCCTGTGATGCCCGGTGTGATGATGTTGGAGGCTTTGGCGCAAGCTGCCGCTTTGCTGTCTTTTCATTCGTTGGACATGATTCCAGATGACAAAGTGGTTTATTACTTTGCGGGCATTGATTCTGCTCGGTTTAAACGACCGGTAGAGCCCGGCGATGCACTGACCTTGAAAGTTGAGATTGACAGAATGAAAGCCGGTATTTTTAAGTTCAAAGCAAAAGCGTTGGTTCAGGAAGAATTGGCCGTTGAAGCCGAGCTTATGTGCACCATGCGTCGTATTGATTGATGGCCATGGGCAAGATTCATCCGACTGCTGTCATAGATACTGATGCTGAACTAGACAGCTCAGTCACGGTGGGACCATTTACAACCATCGGGCCCCATGTGCGCATAGCGGCTGGTACCTCTATTGGTTCGCATTGTGTGATTGAAGGTCGTACGACGATTGGTACTGACAACACAATTTTTCAGTTCAATTCCTTGGGAGCCGTCCCACAAGACAAGAAATATGCGGGTGAACCATGCGAACTTGTCATTGGCGATAGAAACACCATTCGTGAATTTTGCACATTCAATATCGGTACTGCCAATGACAAAGCCGTGACGCGGTTAGGCAATGACAATTGGATCATGGCCTATGTGCATTTGGCGCATGATTGCCAAGTTGGTAACCACACGATATTTGCCAACAGTACGCAATTGGCGGGCCATGTCGAAGTAGGTGACTGGGCCATTTTGGGTGGATTCACTGTGGTGCACCAATTTTGTCGCATTGGGGCACACAGTTTCACTGCGATGAATTCTTTGTTGTTTGCGGACTTACCACCTTTTGCCATGTGCCAAGGACAACCTGCCCAAGTCAGATCCATGAACTATGAAGGCCTCAAGCGTCGAGGTTTTTCTCCCAAGCATGTTCAAGCCGTCAAGCAGATGCACAAATTGTTGTACCGCGACGGTTTAACGCTTACCCAATCGATTGAGCAAATTCAAGTGATGTCCAAAGACGACGATTCTTTGCACGAATTGGTTGATTCAATGTCATCGTTCCTGCTGGCCACTTCACCAGTGCGTGGAATTATTCGCTGATCCCACATGGAATCAGTCGAATGAAAACATCTGTTTCGCAAATCGCCATGGTCGCTGGTGAGTCTTCTGGCGATTTACTTGCATCTATATTGATTCCCGGTTTGAAAAGTGCTTGGCCGTCTGTGACATTGGTAGGCATTGGTGGGCCGGCCATGGCAAAGGGCGGCATGGAGTCTTGGTGGCCAATGGAGAAATTGTCTGTCCGAGGTTATGTCGAGGTCATCAGGCATTACAAAGAAATTGTGGGCATTCGCAAAGCGCTCAAACACCGGTTGCTGCAGTCACCGCCAGATTTATTTATCGGTGTAGATGCCCCAGATTTCAATTTAGACCTTGCCCATGATTTACGCGCGAAGGGCATACCCACAGTGCAATATGTTTGTCCGTCTGTGTGGGCTTGGAGATTTGAGAGAATAAAAAAAATTCGGTCTAGTGTTGACCATGTGCTTTGCATATTTCCTTTTGAAAAGGCCTTGCTTGAAAAACATGGCATAGACGCTACGTTTGTCGGTCACCCTTTGGCAAACTTCATTCCCAGTGAGCCCGACAAGTCAGCCGCCAGAATGCGCTTGGGATTGTCCTCCGATGATTTGGTCGTGGCGGTTTTGCCCGGCAGCAGGCGAGATGAAATCTATCAAATGGCTCCCAGGTTTCTTGCGGCGGTTGAGATTCTTCAGGCTAAGCTTCCACATTTAATCCCAGTGTTACCTGTTGCTCCGGGCATGCTGTCATTGGTCAATCAATATGTGAACCAATTTCCAAAAGTCACGAAATTAAAGTTGGTAGAGGGCCAAAGCCACACTGTCATGGCCAGTGCGGATGTCGCCATGGTCACAAG
Organism: Bordetella parapertussis; assembly: GCA_945907335.1. GTDB lineage: Bacteria > Pseudomonadota > Gammaproteobacteria > Burkholderiales > Burkholderiaceae_C > Limnohabitans. Next base: position 11,386 of record CAMDSU010000009.1, read on the forward strand.
TGGAACTGCGACTTTGGAAACCGCGTTGTTCAAATGTCCCATGGTGATTTCTTATGCAATGCCTTGGCTCACTTGGTACATCACACAAAGAAAGCGACTACAACCCTGGGTAGGCTTGCCAAATATTCTTTGCCGTGATTTTGTCGTGCCTGAATTACTTCAGCAACAAGCGACGCCACAAGCCATTGCCAGCAGTGTGACCGATTGGCTCGCGCATCCAGAGCGCGTGTTGGAGCTCAAAAAAACATTTTCAAAACTTCACGAAAGCTTGCGTGCAGACACAGCAAGTATCGCGACACATGCCATTGAAAAAATCCTTGCTCGTTAAGCAAACACCTTTGAATTGGGATACCCCAAGCTTGGTGGCAGGAGTGGACGAGGCGGGCAGAGGGCCGCTTGTCGGGCCTGTTTTTGCGGCCGCTGTGATTTTGGATGATTTGCTGCCCAATCCTGGCTTGGCGGATTCAAAAAAGCTAAGCGCTAAACAAAGAAATTTTTTGTATAACCATATCAAGGCCAATGCATTGGCATTTTGTGTGGCGCAAGCGACGGTTGAAGAAATTGACCGTCTGAATATTTTGCAAGCCACGATGTTGGCCATGCAACGGGCAGTCAAGGGTTTGCGGTTGAAGCCTGGCAAAGTATTGGTTGACGGAAACCGCATACCTGTTCTTGATATTTTGGCCGAAGCGATCGTCAAGGGTGATGCCAAAGTTCCCAGTATTTCTGCGGCATCAATATTGGCCAAGGTGGAACGAGATAAATGGTGTGAATCTATCGATACTGAATTTCCAGGTTATGGTTTTGCAAAACACAAAGGTTATGGAACGGCTGAGCATATGAATGCATTGTCCAATTTGGGCCCCACCTGTTGGCACCGCAGAAGTTTTGCACCTGTTGCCCAGTGGTTCAATGATCACGATCAGGTCTAACACCGTGCCACCTAAACATATTTCATCCAAAGACAATGCCATTTATAAACGCATAAGGCTTGCATTAAGAGACAACACTTCATACAGAGGCAACCAGCTTGTATGGTTCGAGGGTGAACATTTGTGCAAGGCTGCTGTCGAACATGGATTGAGATTCAAGGAATTGGTATTGCTAGACACTAAGTTGGAGACAGAGGCTTTCAATTGGCTCGACCATACAGACCAGCTTTTGACAATGACTGCACCTTTGATGGAAGGTTTAAGCCAATTGCCTTCTTCTTCTTGGCTATTGGCAAGCATTGAGAGGGTTGAAACGATTCGGCCAGACCCGCTTCAATCCGTGGTGGTGTTAGACCAAATACAAGACCCCGGAAATGCTGGCTCCATATTGCGCTGTGCCGCTGCTTTTGGTTTCAATCAAATTGTTACAACGCCCGGAACAGTTTCCATATGGTCTCAAAAAGTTGTCAGAGCTGCGATGGGTTCTCACTTTGGGTTGAACTTGTTTGAATCTGTCCAAGTGGAAGATGTGCTGGCATTTGGGCTGCCAGTTTTGGTAACCGATGTTCACCAAGGTACTTTCTTGCATGAACGGACCGGGCAATCATCCTTGCCTTGGCCTTGTGCTTGGGTATTTGGACACGAAGGTCATGGGATCAGTGAGGGTTGGATGGCAAACAATGCACAACGTATAAGAATTGTCCAACCCGGAGGCCAAGAGTCTTTGAACGTTGCAGCCGCTGCTGCCATTTGTTTGCATGCCAGTGCTGTTGAACGCATAGAGAAGTTTTAGCGCGGCCTTTGCAATAGACGGGGGGATATAATGAAGGACTTTTATATCAACCGTACGCCCTTCGCTCGAAAAAAAGCCATTCCCCTTGCATAACATCCAATGAGAGTGCATCTCTTGCGTCAAGGGCGTCACCGAATCTCGGAGATCTGAGTGCTTTTGACTCTTCAGGGAAATCGTCCTCCCGCTATTTTGGCGCTTTCAGACGGCACGGTATTTATGGGGCAATCCATCGGACACGACGGTCAAACTGTCGGTGAAGTGGTTTTCAATACTTCAATGACCGGTTACCAGGAGATCCTGACGGACCCCAGTTACAACCAACAACTTGTTACCCTGACCTATTCCCATATTGGCAACTACGGTGTCAATACAGAAGACAACGAATCTTCTGCAGTACATGCGGCAGGTTTGATCATTAAAAACCTGCCTAGCATCCACTCAAATTTTCGTGCCACTGACAATCTATCGGATTTTTTAAAGTCAAACCATACCGTGGCGATTTCCGATATTGATACGCGTATGTTGACACGGCACTTGCGTGAAAACGGTGCGCAAAATGGTGCGATTCATGCTTTTCCAATGGGCCATCAGGTTACTGACATGGATATCAAGCAAGCAATCGCTCAAGCTAAGGCCGCACCATCCATGAGCGGACTTGATTTGGCCTCAAAGGTGTCGATTGACCGAGCATATGCATGGACGCAAACTGAATGGCAGTTGGGAAGCGGTTATGGTGAAATTTCCCACACACCATTCAAAGTGGTTGCATTTGACTTTGGCATCAAGAAAAATATTTTGCGTATGTTGGCGCAAAGAGGTTGCGAGGTCACCGTTGTACCTGCGCAAACCAGCGCTGAAGACGTGATGAAATTAAACCCGCATGGCATTTTTCTGTCTAACGGGCCAGGCGATCCTGGACCCTGCCTTTATGCTATTGAAGCCACGAAATATTTTCTCAATCGAAAAGTGCCGATCTTCGGAATTTGTTTGGGCCACCAAATATTGGCGTTGGCAAGCGGGGCTAAAACATACAAAATGAAATTTGGTCACCATGGGGCCAATCACCCCGTGAAAGACTTGTCTTCATCTCGTGTCTCTATTACCAGCCAAAACCATGGGTTTGCTGTTGACGAGAGCACGCTTCCTAAACACTTGCGTGCCACCCATGTCAGTTTGTTTGATGGCAGCTTGCAAGGTATTGAAGTTGTCGGGCAGCATGCTTTTGGATTCCAAGGCCATCCCGAAGCCTCACCCGGCCCTCATGACATAGGTTATTTGTTTGACCGATTCATCAATTCCATGGCGGTATAAAAAATATGCCTAAACGTACAGACATTAAAAGTATTTTGTTGATAGGTGCTGGCCCGATTGTCATTGGTCAAGCATGTGAGTTTGATTATTCGGGTGTTCAGGCATGTAAGGCCTTGCGGGAAGAGGGCTACAAAGTCATATTGATCAACAGTAATCCTGCAACCATCATGACGGACCCTGCAACTGCAGACGTCACCTACATTGAACCGATCACCTGGAAAACGGTAGAAAAAATCATTGCCAAGGAAAAACCAGATGCAATTTTGCCCACAATGGGTGGACAGACTGCACTCAATTGCGCCCTAGATCTTTGGCACCAAGGTGTCTTGGACAAGTACACCGGTGCTAACACTGGAAAACCTATTGAATTGATAGGTGCGACCCCACAAGCGATTGATAAAGCAGAAGACAGACTGAAGTTCAAAGAGGCAATGACCAAAATTGGCTTGGGTTCTGCCAGATCAGGTATTGCGCACACTTTGGATGAGGCCTGGGCGGCGCAAAAAACGCTTGGTTTTCCGGTGGTAATTCGGCCAAGCTTCACCCTGGGTGGAACGGGTGGCGGTATTGCATACAACGCTGAAGAATTCGAGATCATTTGCAAGCGAGGCTTAGAAGCGTCACCCACCAGCGAATTACTGATTGAAGAATCATTGCTAGGCTGGAAAGAATACGAAATGGAAGTGGTCAGGGACAAAGCTGACAACTGCATCATTGTTTGCTCGATTGAAAATTTAGACCCCATGGGTGTTCACACGGGAGACTCCATCACGGTGGCACCTGCCCAAACCCTCAGTGACAAGGAATACCAAATCATGCGTAACGCTAGCTTGGCTGTTTTGCGTGAGATTGGTGTGGACACAGGCGGCTCTAACGTGCAGTTTTCCATCAACCCTGTCGATGGCCGGATGGTGGTGATTGAGATGAACCCTCGCGTTTCTCGTTCTTCGGCATTGGCTTCTAAAGCCACAGGTTTTCCTATCGCAAAAGTGGCTGCCAAGTTGGCTGTCGGTTTTACGTTGGAGGAATTGCGCAATGACATCACGGGTGGGGCAACGCCAGCGAGTTTTGAGCCCAGCATTGATTACGTGGTCACCAAAATTCCGCGATTTGCCTTTGAAAAATTTCCCACGGCTGACAGTCGACTGACCACACAAATGAAATCTGTGGGCGAAGTCATGGCGATTGGTAGAACATTTCAAGAGTCATTTCAAAAAGCTTTGCGTGGATTGGAGGTTGGTGTTGACGGGATGAACGAAAAAACCCAAGACCGCGAAGTGCTTGAAAAGGAGTTGGGAGAGCCGGGGCCCGAGAGAATTTGGTACGTGGGCGATGCATTTGCCATGGGCATGTCAGTTCAAGAAGTGTTTGCGCTTACCCGAATTGATCCATGGTTTTTGGTGCAGATTGAAGAAATTGTCAAGATTGAGTTGGAGTTAGAGCGTCACCAGCTTGCAGATATTTCTTCGCAGGAAATGCGTCAACTCAAGCAAAAAGGTTTTTCTGACAGGCGACTGGCTAAGCAGTTAAAAACCACTGAAAAAGCCATTCGGCAAGCGCGTTGGGCCATGGGTGTGAGGCCGGTTTTTAAGCGAGTGGATACGTGTGCCGCTGAATTTGCCACCGACACTGCTTATATGTATTCAACTTACGACCAAGAGTGTGAAGCCGCACCCACGAACAAGAAAAAGATCATGGTGCTCGGTGGCGGCCCCAACAGAATTGGTCAAGGTATTGAATTTGATTATTGTTGTGTGCATGCAGCTCTTGCTATGCGTGAAGATGGTTTTGAGACCATCATGGTCAACTGCAATCCCGAAACTGTATCTACTGATTACGACACCAGTGATCGTCTGTATTTTGAGCCATTAACTTTGGAGGATGTGCTTGAAATTGTTGACAAAGAAAAACCTTTTGGTGTGATTGTTCAGTATGGCGGGCAAACACCCTTAAAGCTGGCACTTGGGCTTGAAGCAGAGGGCGTACCCATCATTGGCACCAGTCCTGACATGATTGATGCCGCTGAGGACAGAGAGAGATTTCAGCAGATGTTGCATACCTTGGGATTGCGTCAACCTCCCAATGCCACGGCACGCACAGAAACTGAGGCGCTTGAAAAAGCGCAACAACTCGGATATCCCTTGGTGGTTCGGCCAAGCTATGTATTAGGCGGCCGCGCCATGGAAATTGTGCACGAGCAACGTGATCTTGAGCGCTATATGCGTGAAGCCGTCAAGGTCAGCCACGAGTCTCCTGTGTTGCTGGACCGATTTTTAAATGACGCCATCGAATGTGATGTCGATGCAATTTGCGACGGTAAACATGTTTTTATTGGCGGCGTGATGGAGCATATTGAGCAAGCAGGTGTGCACAGCGGAGACTCCGCTTGCTCTTTGCCGCCATATTCTCTTTCTGCCGCCACGATTGACGAATTGAAGCGTCAAACCACCGCCATGGCCCATGGACTGAATGTCGTGGGTTTGATGAACGTGCAATTTGCCATCCAAAAGTTAGAGGGTGCCGATGTCATTTATGTGCTGGAAGTCAACCCCAGGGCCAGCCGGACTGTGCCTTTTGTCAGCAAGGCAACAGGTATTCAGTTGGCCAAAGTGGCCGCACGCTGCATGGTGGGTCAGTCGTTGGCGTCACAAGGTATCGGGCATGAGGTGTTACCTCCCTATTTCAGTGTGAAAGAGGCTGTTTTTCCATTTGTAAAGTTCCCAGGCGTAGACACCATTCTTGGACCAGAGATGAAATCTACGGGCGAAGTCATGGGGGTTGGTTTGACTTTCGGCGAGGCATTTGTAAAAAGCCAACTCGGTGCCGGAACCAAACTTCCTAGGCCAACAGATGCGGTAAAAAAGGTGTTCCTGACTGTTAAAAATACTGACAAAACACGCGCTGTCGAGGTGGCCCGCCACTTGGTGTCTTATGGCTTTGAGCTGGTGGCCACTAAAGGCACAGCTGCTGCGATTGCTGCTGCTGGGTTACCTGTCATCGCCGTCAACAAAGTCACTGAAGGTCGTCCCCATGTGGTAGATATGATCAAAAACAATGAGATTGCATTGGTCATCAATACGGTTGAAGAGCGTCGCAATGCCATTGCTGATTCTCGCCAAATACGTATTTCTTCACTGCTTGCTCGAGTCACCACTTTCACGACCATCGCGGGGGCTGAGGCGGCGGTCGAGGGCATGAAATACCTTGATAATCTGAACATTTATTCGTTGCAGGAAATGCATCTTCAATTGCAATCCTGAGTTTTTCAATTCTTTACCAAACAAAACATGGCAACGATTCCTATCACCAAATTAGGCGCGGAAAAACTCAAGCAAGAGTTGCACACCTTAAAAACTGTCGACAGGCCTTGGGTAATCAATGCTATCGCCGAAGCGCGTGCGCAAGGCGACTTGAGTGAAAACGCTGAATACGATGCAGCCAAAGATCGCCAAGGGTTCATTGAGGGCCGCATACAGGAGATTGAAAGCAAGCTTTCCATGTCTCAAATCATTGATCCGGCCAGCTTGGATGCCAGCGGACGCGTGGTGTTTGGTGCCACAGTTGAATTGGCAGACGAAGCCACTGGCGACCGTGTGACCTACCAAATTGTGGGTGAGGATGAAGCAGATTTAAAGCTGGGTCTCATAAACATCAGCAGCCCTATTGCCCGCGCTTTGATTGGCAAGGAAGAGGGCGATATTGCCAGCGTTCAGGCCCCAGGAGGCGTCAAACAATATGAAATTATCAAAGTGTCCTATGTTTGATTTTTCTTCTTGACGGATTTTTGTTTGGGCTTGGCACGTTTGACTTGTCCACCAGCAGCGAGACGTTGATTGCCCAAAATGGTGACGCGTTTCATTTCCGGCCGTTGACCTCCTCTGCTGCTGTATTTCAAGACTTTGAATTCACGTGGCCCCGCCATGCGTTCAGCATCGGATTTTTTTTCTTTTTCCGGTTGTGGACGCCACATCACCAGCAATTTGCCAATGTGTTGAATAGGTGCCGCGCTGAGTTGATCGCAAAGCGAGTGAAACATGGCTTCACGGCTGTCCCGGTCATCACCAAGCACCCTGACTTTGATCAACCCGTGTGCATTGAGTCCCAGATCGATTTCTTTCAATACAGCTGGTGTGGCTCCGTCGTTCCCAACCATGACCACAGGGTCCAGATGGTGTGCGTTGGCACGGTGAATTTTGCGTTCTGCGGGGGTAAGTTGTATGGCTGGCATGATGGGTATTATCTTCTCAGACAGAGGGTCAGAAATTGAAAGTCAAAACACAAAGTAAAAAAGTCAATAAATCATGGTTAAACGACCATGTGAATGACCCGTATGTCAAATTGGCAAAGAAGGATGGATACCGAGCGCGAGCCGCCTACAAGCTCAAGGAAATAGATGAAGCGTTGGGTCTTTTAAAGCCCGGTATGGTGGTTGTGGACTTGGGCAGTGCACCCGGCGCATGGAGTCAATATTTACGCCGCCGAATGGCACCGGAAGGCGCGGCATCAGGTGAACTTGGTGCCACCTTGATCGCTTTAGATCTATTGCCCATGGAGCCGATTGATGGCGTTCATTTTTTTCAAGGTGATTTTCGTGAACCTGAAATGTTGCAACAACTCAACCTGTATTTAGACGGAAGGGCTGTGGATGTGGTGGTGTCAGACATGGCCCCAAATTTGAGCGGTGTGGAATCTGCGGATGCCGCAAGAATGAGTCACTTGGTCGAACTTGCTGTGGAGTTTTGTCAAGCTCAAATGAAACCGAACGGGGCCTTGGTTGTCAAGGTATTTCATGGAAGTGGTTACAGCCAATTGGTCAAACTGTTTAAAGAATCATTCAAAGTGGTCAAGCCCTTTAAGCCCAAGGCCAGTCGAGATAAATCTGCAGAGAATTTTTTGGTAGGAATAGGCCTAAAGTAACCAGTATTAAATTATTTATCCTGCCAAAGTGTTTTTTATCTGTCATTTGTACAAAGCGCCACTTTGGAACCATTGATTTTTCCCTCAATGGTCGTGGGTGTTTCAAAAACCGTACTAAGTTCATGGCGCTGTGGGACTAAATACATAGGTGTGCCTTGAAAAGCCTAAAATGGTCTTCAATTAGCTATTGGCATATCGCCGGTACTACTCTGACTGGAGTTCGCATTGAACAATCCTTGGTTTTCTAAAATGGCTGTCTGGCTGGTGATTGCCTTGGTGCTATTCACCGTTTTCAAGCAATTTGATACGCGCGGGCAAGCCGGAAATGGCTATCTCGCTTACTCAGATTTCCTCGAAGAAGTTCGAGGCAAACGAATAAAGTCAGCAACTATTCAAGAAGGTCAGGGTGGGACTGAAATCATTGCAACCACCACAGAAGACCGCAAAGTCCGAACCAACGCAACATATTTAGACCGCGGTTTGGTAGGTGATTTGATTGCCAACAACGTCAAGTTTGACGTCAAGCCACGAGAAGAAGGTTCGCTGCTGATGACCTTATTGGTCAGTTGGGGGCCCATGTTGTTGCTGATTGGTGTGTGGGTGTATTTCATGCGTCAAATGCAAGGTGGCGGTAAGGGCGGAGCTTTCAGCTTTGGCAAAAGCAAGGCCCGCATGCTGGATGAAAACAATAACACCGTCACCTTCGCAGATGTTGCGGGTTGCGATGAAGCCAAAGAAGAAGTTAAGGAAGTAGTGGACTTTTTGAAAGACCCGCAAAAATTTCAAAAACTGGGTGGACGAATTCCCAGAGGATTGCTGCTGGTGGGCCCACCCGGAACTGGTAAAACTTTGTTGGCAAAAGGTATCGCTGGTGAAGCCAA
>CAMDSU010000010.1 GCA_945907335.1 Bordetella parapertussis
GCTTGTGCTTTTTGCGGGTTACGTTGCAGCCATGCCTTGATGCCTGGCCAAGAGGCATCCTTGGTTTCGCCGTTGTCCAACAACCAACGTCCGATGCTTTGGTAAGGCTGTTCATTCGATGCCGCAAACGCTACCCGTACGGTGCGAACCCGTCCATCCACCTCGGTGATACGCAAACGCCCCGACCCTTGTATGTGCAACACCATCGCATCCACCGGGTCTGCTAACCATGCAATTTCTCGCCCGTGCAATGCGGCTTTCGCGGCTTGCTGGCTTTCAATCTCTTGCCGTGTGTACCAAGCTTGCCCCGGCTTCAAAGCCGCAGGCGGGCGGTACACGGGCACTGAAAACCCGTTGCCTGGAATCTTTCTGGCCTCGAGCACCGGTTCGTAGTAACCGGTCAGCAAACCGCCGGCTTGGCCATCCAAAGATTCAATACGGTAGGGCTGCAGGGTTTGCATCAACCATTCGCGCTGCTCTTGGTCACTGGCCAATGTCAAACGCATGACCTGTGGACACAAAGACGCCAACAGGCCCATGGGGCGTTCGCAACTGCCCAGCAGCACCGGCCAAACCTCTGGCATGGACTCGTTGTCCCAACCCGGCAGATCGCGCCACTCCACCGCCACGAGTCGGCTGCGTTTGTCTGCGCTGGTTGCAGGAGCGGGGAGGGATGGCGCGGTCACGGCCGGTACGGTTGGTATGCTGAGCGCCACAGGCGGCGCACTGCCTGGTTTGGCAACAGGTGCAGGCACCGGGGGTGACAAGGGAACCTTGCTGGCACACGCCACCAACAACAATGGCAGGCTCCAACGACCGACGAATCGCCACAAACATGCCATGGGTTTGCACATAAAGATTACAGTCAGCGCTGAACTTGGAAATAAACACATGTTGCTGATTTTGCTTGAAGCCTTGGGCGCCGGACTGATCTTGGTGCTGATCGTTTGGTGGACCATGTTCTCCGGTCGTCGCAAAGGCGAGCGCGATGACCAGGAATGATTCACACTGAAGCGCTGTTCAATGCAGGAATTTGCGCTCTGCGTTCGCGCAGCCCCTGCATATTCAGTTCAGCCACCACGCATGCTGCCTGTTGCGCCTGACAAGCCACCACCTGCCCCCATGGGTCTACCCACATAGAGTGTCCCCAAGTGCGCCTGCCGTTGTCGTGCGTACCGGCTTGTGCCGCAGCCCCTACCCACACCAAGTTATCTATTGCCCGCGCACGAACCAGCAATTCCCAATGTGCTTGGCCAGTGGTGTGCGTAAACGCGCTAGGCACCAGCACCACATGGGCGCCCATGCTGGCCAATTGCTGATAAAGCGCAGGAAAACGAACATCGAAACAAATGCTCAAACCAACGCGCCATGTGTGGCCGTCGCGTGACGGCATATCGAAGCACACCGGGGTGTCACCGGCGCGTTGCACACGGGCTTCGTCATAGCACTCTGTGCCATTGTCGAAATGGAACAAATGGATTTTGTCGTAGCGCGCGACACAAGCACCCGTGGGGCTGAACACCAAGCAACTGTTGCTTACGCGCTGGCTGTCCCCCGGCACAGCCAGCGGCATACTGCCAGCGACCAGCCACAGGGCGTGCTGAGCGGCAAGTGCTGACAAGCGAGTTTGTATGGGGCCATCGCCAAACGGTTCACCGATGTGCAATTTGTCAGTGTCTTTGTGCCCCATCAAACAAAAATACTCGGGCAACACCGCCAGTTCTGCTTGTTGATGTGCGGCTTGTGACAACAAGTCTGCCACCGTGTCCAGGTTGTCTTGCACATTGGCGGATGACACCATTTGCAGCAACGCGGCTTTCATGGCTTGGCATCCGCAGGTTTGGCGGGTGTGCCCGGTTTGCCGTCCAGCGACGAACCGTCTTTTTTGGTGACCTTGGGGTCTTTCCACGTGCCCTGCACATGCAGTTCTTGCGTATTGGATTTCATCAAGGGTTTGCGCAATACATACTGCGCCAAAAACGTGGTCAGTCCCACCAAGGGATTGATCGCGCTGTAAACCAGGGATGCGGTTCCTGCATTAATTTCGGGCACGATCACCACTTTGAGGTCTTGCGTTTCATTTTTCAAATCAGCGCGGCCCTCCATCAATACTGCCGCGCTCACGCCCTTCATCTGCAAATTGTTGGTGCTGGCAATGCCTTGCTGAATCGCAACATCGCCACGCACAAAGTCAAACAAAAAGCCTTCGCTGAAGACGTCGCTGAAATCGAGCATCAAGCGTCTGGGCAACGACTGCAATGTCAATACGCCCAGCAACCTGGCCACACCGGGTTCGGTTTTTAAAAACTGTCCGCGCTCCATGTTGACATTGAATTGGCCGCTCATGGTGTTGTAGTCGGGCGAGAAAGGTGAGCCTTGCCATCCCACTTGACCGACCATTCGGCCCTTGCCGTTGCGCATGGCACCTTTGTAGCCGAGTCGGTTGAGCAAATCACCCGAGTCTTGGATTTGCAACGTGAACTCCAATTGCGAACGTTTGGCAGCGGCTTTCGCCGCGCCGCCCCACTGTCCCTTGCTTTGGAAACTGGCCTCAGGCATGGTCAGATTGAGCTTGTTCAATACCCATTCACGGGTGCCGGTGGTGTTGGTTCGGGCAAAGCCTTCAATGTCTGCACGCCCCAGCGCAATACCGCGCAACTCAAGATTGTCGATGACGATTTCAAGTGCAGGCATGTCTTTGGGGGAGTTCGACATGACCGCCTCGACCTCTTCTAGAGCCGCAGGCGGAACCGACAAATACGTCAAATGCGCATTGACTTTTGAGTTCGTGCCGTCTTGCGCGGGTCGATAGTCGGCCATGCCTTGAAATTCAGTGGCACGCGCCTGAATGCGCCACTGCTTGGGTTGCTTTTCTGCGGTGACCTGTAATTGGTTGTAAGTGCGTCCTGCCCACAGCAACTCTTGCACTTGCAGATCGATCTTGGTGGGCATGTAAGACACCATAGCGCTGCGTGAAGCGTTGCTGGATTTAACCACTGCATCATCGTCCATCCAACTGTTGAGTACTGGCTGCCATTCATCCATGCTCAACGCGGTTTGCTTGACCTGCAACACCACACTGTTGTCCGTGGGTTCTTTCCACGCGGTCGAATTACCCAGTTGGATTTGACCGCGTAAAACGCTGGGCGTGCTGCCGCTGATATCGCGCCAGTAACGAACAGACAGCAAGTTACCCAAACTAAGCTGCAATTGATCTTGTGTGGCGCTGCCACGGCCTGAACCGGCGCGCAACACATTGCTGTCAAAACGCAGTGGCATGCTGGTCGTCGGCGGCTTTGCCAACGGCGCTGGCAGGTCGATGGCCATGCCTTGTAAATTGCTGAGAACGGTCAATTCGGGCTGGCCCTGGCGCAGGCTGAGACTGGCTGTGTAATTGGTCGTGCCATTCAAACGCGCGGTCAGCGCCGTCAGACTGGAAAACTCTGGCGCCTGTTTGATGGCATCTGACGAAATGCTCCCCTGTACATTCACACGCGCAGCACCTTCGGCGAGGTTTTCATTAAAGCGCAATGCGCCATCCATCCGGGCCTCGCCGCCCAAAAAATTCAACCGCACATTGTTAATGTTCAAGCCAGACTGCGTGTAATAAATCATGCCCTTGGCTTTGAAAAGTTTGGGAACAGCTGCCTGCATTTGTATGTCATTGCCCAGCAAATTCACCGATCCCTGAACCCGCATGTTGTCCAGGTTGGAGAGGGGCAAGAACAAGCGGAACTGGTGGTCTGCCTGGCCGTTGACACCTGCAGCGTTGAACCATCGCCCCACAGATTCAGACAAGGGTGAGGCGCTGGTGGTCAGCAGTGCGTCGCTGAGGTTGCCTTTGAGCTGGGCGCTGACGTCAGCCACGATGTCGTTCAAGTCTGGGATTTGTACGTCAAGTTGCGTGATCTGCATGGCCGCCATTGGACCGATACGCGCATTGTTGGATTTGACCTGTAATTGATTGCGGTTGATCACCAACTCCCCATTGGCTTGCTGAACCGCAGGCCAGTTATTTGGCGCTGCTTTGGCTTCTCTTGCGGCAGTGATGGGCGGCGCATATTGAACCCCCAATTGAAGAAAAGGTGCGCGGATACTGAATACACCGTCATTGGTTTTGTGAAAAGGGAAATGGTCGAGCGGCCCCTGCAGTTGTACTGTGGCATTGTCAAACCAGCCTGTGCTCAAGGCATCTCGCACATAGCGCCTGGTCGACAATTCCAGATCGGTGGGCAAATAACGGTGTAGTCTGGCGGCTTGCAAGCGCTGGACCTGAACCTGTAAATCCAGACGGCCCATGGGCAACTTGGTGTCACCTTCCTCCCAATTCAGCGCAAAGCTGCCCTGTCCGTCCGCATTATTGACCTGCGCGTTTTGCAGCCTGATTTGCCAGCGATCCTGTTTTTTGCCCCAGCTCAGTGCTGTGCTGAAGGATTTGACGGGAACCAGCGGATCATCCAACCAATTCACCAATGCCACATGGCCGTCTTGCACGTCCAATTGCCCTTTGCCGGACCGTTCATTGAAATCAAATTCGACATGGGCGTTTTGTAAACCGGGCCACCAGTCTGACTCGGGTTTGCGGGCCGGGTCCACGGCGCTGCCCTCGATTTGCAACTGCTGGATCTGACCACGGGCTTTGTATTGAAAGCTTGCAGAGCCGGCATCAAACCATTGCATATCCAGCGCATGCACTTGGCCCAGCGGCTTGGCTTGCGCCAAGCGCGCATGTGTGAGTTCACCCAAGGGAAGTTGCACGGCAATACGCGCCAACACTTCAATCGGAAAATCTTCCAAGTGCAATTCGCCAGTGGCCGCCCACGGCTCATTGTCCTGGCGTGGCTTGCGCCAAGCCAAGCGTGTTTTGCCACTGGCCCAGGCTTTCCCTTTGGCAGGCTTGACGCTGAGCTGCTCGGTCAACAGCTCATGACCGAGTCCATCCATCCAAGACTGCAGCCGGATACGTCCCGCGAGGGATTCAAATTCGAGTGCGTCTTTTTGTTTGTCCCATTGCAGCTGAACATCACGCAAGCCAAGGTCCAAGGTCTGGTTGTTCCACACGCCTCGGTCTATGTCAGCCCAACCACGCAACCAGCCTTTGCCTGTGAGTGAGTCAATATTTGCTGCCGACTGAAGATACACCGACATGCGGCTGATATCGAGCTCAGGCACTTGCGCATAAAAACGGCCCTTCCATGTCGACACATCACTGGGTTGGTTGTTGAACAATGACTGGCTGAATTGGCCCTGTATTTGAAAAGGCTGGCCCCAGTCGGCGGGAGGCTTGGCATCCAGTCGCCATTGGTGGCTGCGCAAGCCGTTTTGCCATTGGATATTGACCGCTGACAACTCCACTTCAGGCTGTAGCAGCAATTCGTCCACCCAACGCAAGCGGCCCTCTTGAACAGTGATGTGCGGTTGACGCAGCAACCAATCGAGCACGCCTGAATTGTTCTGCTCAGCCAGCAACATGCCCGCTACCAGCCAACGGCCTTGCGCATCGCGCCTGACTTCAAGCTCGGGGGCTTTGAATTCAATGCGATCCAAGGTCAAACCCAGCAAGGAAGCGGGTGACAAACTGACACGCACCTGAGGCAAACGCAACACCTCTTGTTGTTGCTGGTTGCGCAATACGACATCCGACAAAATGAAAGTGGGGACCCAGCCCTCAGACGCTGATTGCAACTGCCCGATAGTGAGCTGCACGCCCCAGGCCTTGGATGCCATGGCCTCTATTTGTGGTTGCCAGTCGAGTATTCGCGGCACAATCCACCAGTGCAATGCTGCGGTGGCCAGTAGCATGATCGACCAGAAACCGATCACCAACCACCACAACCAATGGGTCAGTCTGACATACCAACGCCAAGCGGCATTTGCTGCTGCAGGGGGCAAGGGTTGTTCAGACATGCAAAATGTTTACCAAGTTTGTAATAGGGTTACTGTGAAATTATCACCGCCAAGTGCCCCGTGCGGAAAACCGCATGGCAAATAGCCCGCCATTCCTTGGCGCCGCTGGCTCGCGCTTGGTGCTGCGCTTGCGACGCCGCTATGACAAACACCTGCATTTGCTCCCGCACGGGGCCCCCACACAGGAAACATTGGCAGCTTGTTTCCAGGCCCTGCAGGCTGATTACCCGCAACCGGCTGATGGCCTGCGGGTCTTGCGGCAGTTGTGTTTAGAGCGGCTGGTGGTGCAAGATTGCGAACAACAGGCCACTCTAGAACTGGTGACACGCGCCATGACCTGCTTGGCCGAATTCACCTTGGACATTGGTTTGCGCGAAGCCTTGGCGCGGGTTGCGTTGCGCCATGGGTGGCCGCGCCGCAGCGACGGCACAGTCGCTCAATTGTGGGTGGTTGGCATGGGCAAGTTGGGCGCAGCCGAGTTGAATGTCTCCAGCGATATTGATCTGGTGTACGTGTATGACGAAGACGGTGAAACACGTGCTGACGACGGCGACTGTGTGCGCATAGACAACCATGTGTTTTTCGACAAAGTTGTCAAGCAACTGTTTCAACTGATTGGCGAGCCCACCGAACACGGACAGGTGTTTCGCATGGATTTGGCGCTGCGTCCGAATGGCGAATCCGGCGCAAGTGTGGTGTCGTTGGCTTCGTTGGAGACATATTTCCAAGTGCAAGGCCGCGAATGGGAGCGGTTGGCTTGGCTCAAAGCGCGTGTGGTGGCTCCTGCGGCTTGCATGGACCAGGTGCCCGCCTTGCGCGATATCGTCACTCCGTTTGTGTTTCGACGCTACCTCGACTACAACGTCATCGATGCATTGCGTGATTTGCACCAGCAAATTCGTGCCCATGCGCAACGCCAAAGTCTGGGGCGCCCTGAAAGAGTGAACGACGTCAAACTCGGTCGCGGCGGCATTCGTGAAATTGAATTCACGGTGCAAATGCTGCAAGTGGTGCGCGGCGGTCAATTCCCTGAATTGCGCATGCGCCCGACGCTGCAGGCCTTGCCCGCCTTGGTCCAGGCGCGCTTGATGCCAGCCGATAGCGCCGAGTCATTGGCCCAAGCCTATGAATTTTTACGTCGTGTGGAACACCGGGTGCAATACTTGGACGACAAGCAAACCCATATTCTGCCAACCGATGAAGACGATTTGCGCTGGGTCGCCCTCAGCATGCAACTGCCCGACACAGACACCTTGGATTCGCAGTTGCAGTTCTGGCGTGACAAAGTGGCCAATGAATTTGAACGATTGCTGCGCCCTGCGGCTGCTGCGCCATCGGAGTCGGCCCCAGTGGCCACCAGCGCAGACATAGACAGCTTGCTTGACAACCTGAGCCCGGCGCTGCGCCAGCGGGTGGCGACTTGGTCAGACGCGCCGCGCATCAGAGCGTTGCGCGAAGACGCTCGCCAACGCCTCTTCAAATTGGTACAACGCACCCAAACCTGGTTGGGTCAGGGGCGTGTGAGCGAGGCCGCCGCCTTGCGTTGGTGCGACTGGATGGAGCCATTGCTGCGGCGTGAAACCTATTTGGCATTGCTGCTGGAGCGCCCGCCCATCCATGCGCAATTGCTCAAGCTGCTGGATGCGGGCCGCTGGACCACCACATACCTGATGAAACACCCTGGTGTGATTGATGAACTTGCCGACCCTGGCATGTTGGACGAGCGTTTTGACCCAACGCTATTGGCCCGCAATGTGCAAGTACGCCACGATGCACTGCGCGCCCATGCTGGAGACGACGAGGAAAGCCTGCTTAACCTGCTGCGCCGAGCACACCACGCAGAATTATTTTTGACGCTGGCTCGCGATGTTGAAGGCCGTTTGCAAGTCGAACAAGTGGCAGACGATTTGAGTGCCTTGGCAGATTGCATGGTCAATATCACCGCGCAATGGGTGTGGTCACGCTTGAAAAACAAGCACCGCGACACGCCCTGCTTTGGCATCGTGGGTTATGGCAAATGGGGGGGCAAAGAGCTGGGTTACGGCAGTGACCTGGACATCGTGTTTATTTACCGTGATGAGCATCCTCAAGCCGCCGAGGTTTATGCTGGGTTTGCGCGCAAATTGATTCAGTGGCTGACCACCAAAACCGGTGAAGGCGACATGTATGAAATAGACACGGCGCTCAGGCCAAACGGCAATTCAGGCCTGCTGGTCAGCAGCATCGAGGCATTCAGTGATTACCAATCCCAGCGTGGCAGCAACACCGCCTGGCTGTGGGAGCACCAGGCGATGACACGGGCGCGGTTTTGCGTGGGCGACGCCGGGTTGCGCGAATCATTTGACAGCGTGCGTCGCCAAGTGCTTTGCGCACCGCGTGAGCCGCAAGCACTGGCGGCAGAAATCATCGCCATGCGCGACAAACTGCGCGATGCCTACCCAGCGCCAGCCAGTGCCTTCGATTTCAAACACAGTCGCGGCGGCATGATGGATGCGGAATTTGCGGTGCAATTTCTGGTGCTGGCCCATGCAGCCACGTACCGGGGATTACAAGACAACATGGGCAATATCGGATTGCTGCTGCTTGCAGAGCAAGTGGGCCTGTTGCCGCACAGCGTTGGGGAGCGAGCGGCATGGGCCTACCGCGAGTTGCGTCATCGCCAACACCAAGCCAGACTCGATGAACAGGCCGGACGCGACGAACCCAGCAATATGGCTGCCCACAAGGCCGCCATATTGGCGCTGTGGCATGCGGTGTTTGACCGCTATACAAAGCAGCAGACGAGTGCATAAACCCGGCGTATTGACAACCTTCTTAGCCTGAGGGGGCTTTTGCCGGTGTCGTGGACAATAGCGCCAAACTAACGCATGATCAACAGCATGACATCGACCATTTACACACACTCGTTTTTTTCCGTGGCCATCGGCCTGGCGTTGACACTTGCCGCCCCGGTGTTCGCCCAAAACAACAAAGCCACGGCTGACGCCAAATGCCCTGCCGTGCTGCAACACACGGTCGAGCGCCTGCAAGACGAAAAGCCACAAAATCTTTGCCAATACGCAGGGCAAGTGGTGGTGGTGGTCAACACCGCCAGTTTTTGTGGCTTCACGCCGCAATACAAAGGCTTGGAAGAACTTCACGCACGTTACAAAGACAAAGGCTTGGTGGTCTTGGGCTTTCCTTCTAACGATTTTTCACAAGAACCCGGCAATAACCAAAAGATTGCGGATTTTTGCGAGAACACCTATGGCGTGAAATTTCCCATGTTCAGCAAAACGTCTGTGCGGGGCCAAGATGCCTCACCTTTGTTTAAGCAACTCACCCAGTTGACCGACACTGCGCCCAAGTGGAACTTTTACAAATACCTGATCAGCCGTGACGGCAAGCAGGTGAAAAGTTTCAACAGCACCACCGACCCGATGAGCGTCAAATTTCTGGCCGAAATCGACAAACAACTCAGCGCCAAACTGCCCTGACATGAGTGTGCGGGTGGCGATTGTCGGTTCGGGCATTGCCGGTCTGTCAGCGGCTCACCACTTGGCGGACCACGCACAGGTCAGCTTGTTTGAGGCAGACAGCTATTTCGGCGGCCATGCCCATACCGTCAACGTCACGTTACCCGGCAAACAGGGGCCTTGCACTTTCGGCGTAGACACCGGTTTTTTGGTCTACAACGAACGCACCTACCCGGGCCTCATCTCCCTGTTTGAACAACTCGGCATAGAAACCGCGCATTCAAACATGTCGTTTTCGGTGCAAGCCCCGTGGGGCAGTTCCGGTGTCCTCGAATGGAATGGCGCCGATCTCAACACCGTGTTCGCCCAGCGCCGCAATTTTTTTCGCCCGCGTTTTTGGTGGCTGTTGCGTGACATCTTGCGCTTTAACCGTTTGACCACTGCACTGGCCAAATCGTATGACGATGGCGCATTGATGCAACCATTGCAAACATTTTTAGACCAACACGGTTTCGGCAATACGTTTCGCGACACTTATTTGCTTCCCATGCTGGGCTGCATCTGGAGTTGTCCGACCGCACAAATGCTGGAGTTTCCGGCAGCCACCATGGTGCGGTTTTGTGACAACCATGGTTTGCTACAAGTCAATAACCGCCCGCAATGGTTCACTGTCAAAGGTGGCTCACAACGCTATGTAGAGGCAGTGACTTCACGCCTTGCCCACAAACATCTGCGCACACCCGTGCAATCGGTTCGGCGAGATGAGCAGGGCGTGACCCTTTACACCGAAGCGGGCGCACAACGGTTTGACCATGTGGTGCTGGCTTGTCATGCAGACCAGGCGTTAGCCCTGCTGGAGCAACCCAGCGCTGACGAAGCATCGGTGCTGTCCGCCATCCGGTTTCAAGACAATCTGGCCGTGCTGCACACTGACACATCCGTCATGCCAACTCGCCCATTGGCTTGGGCGGCTTGGAATTACCAACGGTTGCGCGACACCACAGACGGCAGTCGGGTGTGTTTGCACTATTGGCTCAACACTTTGCAACCGCTGCCGTTCACGCAAGATGTGTTTGTATCGCTCAACCCGTTGACCGCCATTGATCCATCAAAGGTATTGGGTCAGTATCACTACACCCATCCGGTGTTTGATTTGGCCGCGATTCAAGCACAACGCCGCATGGGCCAACTGCAAGGTCTGCAACATACTTGGTTTGCCGGGGCTTGGATGGGCTACGGTTTTCATGAAGATGGCTACAAGGCCGGTCGCAGCGCCGCGCAAGCAATCGTACAAGGCCTGATGCAAGAGGAGGCCGCTTGACAGTCGCCACACTTGCGCTGCCGCACCAAGTCCCGCTGATCGGAACCGGCCAAGTGCGCCACACCCGCTATCGACCCAGTCGCCATGCGTTTGCCTATGCCACTTGGTTTTTGCTGTTGCCCATGCGCAGCATGGCGCTTCACGGCAGTGGTGACCTGCCCGTCAATCGCCGCGCGCTGCTGTCCTTTCACGATATCGACCATGGCGATGGTCGCACGGCGGCGCAAGGGGGTGCGTTGGCATGGTTGGATGAGTTACTGCAGGCCCAAGGCATACACGATGCCCAAGGCGAAGTTTGGCTGCACACGTATGCACGCGTGTTGGGCTATGTGTTCAAGCCAGTGAGTTTTTGGTATTGCCACCGAGCAGACGGCTCACTCGCGGCCATGGTGGCAGAGGTCAACAACACTTTTGGCGAACGCCATTGTTATGTGTTGCCTTCGCCGCGCTATGGGGTGAGCATGGCGGCTGACAAAGTGTTTTATGTGTCACCGTTTTGCCAAGTACAGGGAAGCTACAGTTTTCGTTTCATGCGCAGCCAACGCGCTGATACAGACCGCACAGTGGTGCGCATTGACCACGCAGACAGCCAAGGCCTGCTGATCAGCACCAGCGTCAGTGGCGAGTTGCAAGCCTTGAACGCCGCCAGCTTGCGCCGCGCCTTGTGGTCGCATCCCCTGCACAGCTTGGGCGTCATCGCTCGCATCCATTGGCAAGCGCTGCAACTGTGGCTCAAGCGCGTCCCGTTGGTAGATAAGCCTTCTCCCCCTGAACTGTTCGCCACCCGTGGTGGCGATTGACATTGCATGAATGAACATGACGACCCTGCATTCACCTGAACAAGTGCTCAATAGGTTGGGCAAAACCCTGCCGGTGGCAGCACGCCGCGGCCTGCAACTGCTGCAGTCGATTCAACACGGCGGATTGCGGCTGCAATTCCCCGATGGCAATTGGGTGCGTTTTGGCCAGGAAAGCGGTCCGCAAGCTGAATTGATACTGCATAACTGGCAAGTGTTCGGTGCGTCTTTGCGTTCGGGGGATATCGGTTTTGCGGAAACATTTATTGCCGGCGACTGGGACACCCCTGACTTGACCGGCTTGCTGCAATTGCTGGTGATCAACCGCCGGCCCATGGACGACATGATTTTCGGCACTTGGTGGGGCCGACTCTTCTACCAATTACGCCACTGGATGCGTCGCAACAACAAGCGCAACAGTTCAAAAAATATCCATGCACATTACGACTTGGGCAATGCGTTTTACAGCGCCTGGCTGGACCCGAGCATGACCTATTCATCGGCTTGGTTCGATGGCAACCGCGAACAAGATTTGCACACCGCACAGCAGGCCAAGGTGCGCCGCGCATTGCGCATGGCCCAGGTTCAATCAGGTTCGCGTGTGCTGGAAATCGGATGCGGATGGGGCGGTCTGGCTGACATTGGTGCGCGTGAATTCGGCGCACATATGACAGGCATCACACTCAGCCCTTCTCAACTCGCATATGCAAAGCAACGGCTACAAGACCTGCCGGGGAACACTGACTTGCGGCTGCAAGATTACCGCGACACCCAAGACGGACCTTACGACGCTATTTGTTCCATCGAGATGATCGAGGCAGTGGGTCGCGACTATTGGCCGACTTATTTCCAAACCATTGCACGCTTGCTCAAGCCTGGCGGTCATGCTTGCATACAAAGCATTGTCATTGACGATGCCTTGTTCGACAGGTATGCGCTGGGCACCGACTTCATTCAACAATATATTTTTCCGGGTGGGTTTTTGCCCAGCAGAAAAACCTTTGCGGCGCAAGCGCTGGCGGCAGGTTTACAAGTGACCGATGCGTTTGCATTTGGTTTGGACTATGCCGAAACACTCAAACGCTGGCGCGAATCTTTTGTGCAAATAGCTGCACAGTTACCAGCCATGGGCTATGACCAACGGTTTGAGCGCACGTGGCTGTTTTACCTGTGCTACTGCGAAGCTGCATTTTTAGAGAACAACACTGACGTGGTGCAGTTCACCTTGCGCAAACCCGCATGACCCCATTGAACCGCCGTGCGTTGCTATTTTTAGGACTGCCGGCGTTGCCATTGGCTTTTGTGGCCTTGCCTTTGTATGTGATTTGGCCGCATTACTTTGCCAACCGTTTTGGCGTGTCGCTGGGTTTGATCGGCGGTTTGTTGCTGTTGGCCAGAACGCTTGACGCTGTGCTCGACCCCTTGCTTGGACATTGGAGCGACCGGCTGTTTTTGCGCGGCAACACCACCGTGCTCAAGCGCTGCTGGCTGGCCGCCACGTTTTTGTCGGTTGCTTTTTTGGTGCTGTTTTTTCCGCACTGGCTGATCGGCCAAAGTGTGACGCTCAATAGTTTGTTGGTGGTGGTGTTGCTGGCCTTGCTGGTCAGTTACCTGTGCTACAGCTTTTTATACATTTGCTTGCAAGCTTGGGGCGCACGCTTAGGCGGTGATACACATACCCGCAGTCATATCGTAGGTTGGCGCGAGGGCTTGGCGCTGGCAGGCGTCATCCTTGCGTCACTGGTGCCGGGTTGGTTGGGCATGGAGGCGTTGGTGAGCGGCTTTGTGGTGCTTCTGGCCCTGGCTTTGTGGGCTTGGTGGTATGCGCCAAGACCTGCAACTGCTACAGACACACCTGTCGCGCTTGAGCCTTGGTGGCGCGGTTTGAAACAGCCTTGGAGCCACGCTGGTTTTCGCCGTTTGTTGTTGGTGTTCATGCTCAATGGCATTGCCTCTGCCGTTCCCGCGACCCTGATGCTTTTCTTTGTGCAAGACCGCTTGCAGTTGCCAGCTTCTTCCCAAGGGCAATTCCTGGGCGCTTATTTTTTGGCGGCGGCTGTATCCGTGCCACTTTGGTTGCGGGCCATCGGTCGTTGGGGGCTTTGGCGCTGCTGGCTCGCGGGCATGCTGCTTGCAGTGGCGGTGTTCATATGGACGCTGGGTTTAGCCGCCGGCGATGACATCGGCTACACCGTGGTCTGCGTGCTGTCTGGCTTGACGCTGGGCGTTGACCTGATTGCACCGGGCGCTTTGCTCAACGGCATGCTGCAATCGAACCGCAGCGATGGTGCACATGCCGGTGCTTATTTCGGTTGGTGGCAAGTGGCAACTAAACTCAACTTGGCATTGGCCGCTGGCGTATCCTTACCCATGCTGCAGTGGCTGGGTTATGAATCCGGCTCTCGGGATGCGCCAGCGTTGTTAGCGCTCAGTTGGGCCTACGCCTTGCTGCCTTGTGTCTTGAAACTGCTGGCTGGTGTGGTACTGTGGACCTCAGCCAAGCAACTGCAAACCATGGAGTGATGATGCAAAGACGATTAATGCTCTCTGCCGCTGCAGCGGCTGCACTGGCCGCCAGCGGATGTGCCGGCCCCTCGGTCAATGATTACGCCAGTGAAAAACCTGTGCTCGATTTGAAACAGTATTTCAATGGCGTGGTGGATGCTTGGGGCATTTTTACCGACCGTTCGGGCAAAGTGGTCAAGCGGTTCACCGTCGTCATGCATTGCCAATGGAATGGCGAGCAAGGGGTGTTGGACGAGGATTTTGTGTACAGCGACGGCACTAAGCAAAAACGCATTTGGAAATTACAACACCTGGGCAATGGCCGCTATTCGGGCCAAGCAGACGATGTCATCGGCATTGCCGATGGACAAACACGTGGCAATGCCTTCAATTGGCGCTACACCTTGGCCCTGCCAGTAGACAGCCAAGTTTGGCATGTGCAGTTTGACGACTGGATGTATTTGTTGGACGACAAAGTCATGCTGAACAAAGCCGTGATGTCAAAGTTCGGTATCTTTTTAGGCGAAGTCACTCTGTCATTCACACGCCGCGTTTGACGTACATGGCCTGGCTCGCCCCATTCAACCCCCCTATCACCGACTGGCATGGCCGCAGTGTGTGGTTGGTGGGCGCCTCCAGCGGCATTGGTCTGGCCTGTGCGCATGCCTTGCATGCCGCAGGTGCCAAAGTGTGTGTGTCAGCCCGTCAAGCCGATTTGTTGCAAGCCTTTGTCAACACGCACGCTGGCGCCTTGGCCTTACCGCTGGATGTCACCGACGCCAGTTCTTTGCGGCTAGCCACACAACAAGTGCAGGCGCAACACGGCATAGACGTGGTGATTTATTGCGCGGGGTATTACAAAGCGCAATCGGCCAATGCCTATGATTTGCAGAGCATGCAAACACACCTTGCGGTGAACTACACCGGCGCGTTGTTGTTGCTGGATTGTGTGCTGCCCATTTTGCGGGCCCAAGGGCATGGCCACCTGAGCTTGGTGTCCAGCGTCGCGGGTTTCAGAGGTTTGCCCAAAAGCCTGGCTTACGGTCCCAGCAAAGCTGCATTGACGCATTTGGGCGAAGTGCTGTATCTGGATTTACATGCGCACGGTATCGGCGTGAGTGTGGTGCATCCCGGTTTTGTCGCCACACCATTGACCGCACAAAATACTTTTCACATGCCTGCTTTGATCTCACCCGAGCAAGCGGCCGTTGATATGCAACAAGGCTGGCGCGATGGCTTGTTTGATATCCATTTCCCCAAACGCTTCACTTTGTTTTTGAAACTCTTGCGAATCCTGCCTTACCGTTGGTATTTCCCGCTGGTTCGCAGATTCACGGCCTGATCCACATGCACACCAATATTGACGTTCCCCAAAGCTTGATCGATGAAATTGTGGCGGCGTTTGAACACCTGCAGCCTGCTGACATTGCCCGCATGGGCGACTGGTACGACGAACAGGCCCGTTTCAAGGACCCGTTCAAAGATGTTCAAGGACTGCCTGCGGTTCAAGCCATTTTTCAACATATGTTTGACAGCTTAGAGCAGCCGCGCTTTGTGGTGACCAGCTGCCTGGTGCAAGGCCAGGCGTGTTTTTTGGTGTGGGATTTTTTGTTTCGATTCAAGACCATGCAAGCCGGTGTCGATCAACGCATACACGGCGGCTCGCATATGGTGTTTGGTCTGAATACGCAAGGCGAATGGCGTATTCAAACACACAGAGATTATTGGGATGCCGCTGAAGAGCTGTATGAAAAGTTGCCGTGGATTGGCAGCCTGATGCGCTGGTTAAAGCGCCGTATCAACAGCTGAATCGGAAGATCAAGCAGGCACTGATTCGATGAAGCTTTGGCGCTGCATCAATTTCTCTTGCAGTTTGTCCAAGTTGGGATAGTCCCGCCGCCAAGCGATGTTGGGGAAGCGAAAGTCTAAGTAGCCCAAGGCACAACCTACAGCGATATCGGCCAGGCTCAGGTGTATGCCTGCGCACATGCTGTTGTCTGACAAGCCCTTGGACATGGCCGCCAAAGTGTCATGTACCTTGCCCAGTTGACGGTCAATCCATGCTTGACTGCGCTCTGCTTCACTGCGCCCGACCCAATGGGCTTCCAAACGCGCGGCAATGGCCGCATCTAACAGACCATCGGCCAATGCTTCCCAGACCTTGACTTCGGTGCGTTCACGTCCACTGGGAGGTATCAACTTGCCAACAGGTGACAAGGTGTCAAGGTATTCCACAATCACCCGCGAGTCGTACAAAGCTTCTCCGGTTTCCATCAGCAAACAAGGCACTTTTCCCAACGGGTTAGATAAGACGATGCTTGTAGACGCGGCCCAGACATCCTCTTGCACAAATTCGTATTCAAGTTTTTTTTCTGCCATCACAATACGCACTTTGCGCACATAAGGGCTGGTAACAGCACCAAGCAATTTCATGGGAAGTATTTCTGTGGAACAAGCATTTATTTTATGGGTGAACTGGCACATTTTTCAGTCACTCAGGTCTAAGCCCTAAAATGCAAATATGACTGATCACGCTATTTCTGCCCTGTCTCCTTTGGACGGGCGTTACGCGGCCAAACTGGCCCATCTGCGACCCCTGATGAGCGAACAAGGTTTCATGCATCGGCGTGTGCAAGTAGAAATCACTTGGCTGATCGCACTGTCTGACAGTGGCATGTCACCGTTTCAATCGTTCAGCCACGAGGCCCGTGTGTTTTTGTGTGCATTGGTCAGCGATTTTTCTGCGCGAGATGCGCTTGACATCAAAGAGATAGAAAAAACCACCAACCATGATGTCAAAGCGGTGGAGTACTGGCTCAAGGCCAAATGCCAACAAGAGACGTTGGGTGTATCGCTCAAATCAGAATTGGCCCAAGCGCTGGAATTCATTCACTTTGCCTGCACCAGCGAAGACATCAACAACACCAGCCACGCCTTGCAACTCAAAGCCGCGCGCCAGCAGGTGCTGCTGCCCGGCTTGCAAGCAGTGGCCGACACGCTGCGCGACATGGCCCACCGTTATGCAGATGACGCCATGCTCAGTCGCACACACGGCCAAACCGCCAGCCCGAGCACCGTTGGCAAAGAATTGGCCAATGTGTATGTACGACTACACACCGCCCAAGAGCGCATTGCGCGCGTGCCCTTGCTTGCCAAGATGAACGGGGCCGTAGGCACTTTCAATGCGCATGTGTCAGCGCGCGCCGACTTTGATTGGGAATCGTTTTCGCGGCAAGTGATTGAAGCCAGCGACAGCCCCGCTGCCCACGAACCCATGGGATTGGGCTTGACCTTTCAACCCTACAGCATACAAATTGAACCCCATGATTACATGGCCGAATTGTTCGACGCAGTGGCTCGCTGCAACACCATACTCATCGATTTGTCCAGAGACATTTGGGGCTATGTGTCATTGGGTTATTTCAAGCAACGTTTGAAGGCAGGTGAAATCGGTTCTTCCACCATGCCGCACAAAGTCAACCCTATCGATTTTGAAAATGCCGAAGGCAATCTCGGTTTGTCTAACGCCATGCTGCGCCATTTGAGCGAAAAATTGCCGATCAGCCGCTGGCAGCGTGACTTGTCTGACAGCACAGTGCTTCGCAACATGGGTGTGGCTTTGGGCTATGCGGTGTTGGCGCACCAGTCCTTGTTGCAAGGTCTGCACAAACTGGAACTCAACCAATCTGCTTTGCAAGCCGACTTAGACAACGCTTGGGAAGTACTGGCCGAACCCATACAAACCGTGATGCGCCGTCATGGCGTCAGTGGGGCTTACGAACAACTCAAAGAAGTGACACGCGGACAAAAAGTGACACGTGAAGACCTGCACCAACTGATCAACCGTTTGTCTATTCCTGCCGAAGAAAAAACCCGCTTGCTGGCACTGACCCCAGCGACCTATATTGGCCTAGCGGCATCATTGGCCAAAAGAATTTAGGCGTTCAACCACCTGCGCATCACGGAGACTGCGACTCTGCGGCGCGTTCAGCATACCGGTTAAATCGCCACGATGAGCGCGACAGGGTGATGCGGCGCCACACTTGTCTTTTTGCGCCCGGGCTCATTTCGGTCCAATACTGCACCTCTTCAAACGTGCGACCGCAACCTTTGCACAATGGGTCACCTTGGCTGGTGGAACAAATCGCAATACATGGGGTATCAGGCGTGGTGTCATACCAAGCGCGCCATGCGGCGAAGGCGTTGGCAGGAAAGCCTTTTTCAGCCGCCTCGTCTTGGTGGTGGTAAATCATCAAGGCATACACCTCTGCAAGTGCACGCAATTCAGGGGCGAGCGTAACGCCATCAGGAGACGGCTTGATGGCGCGCCAATGGTTGATGGCCGCCTCGATATCGGTGATGTGTATGCTGCCCATGAGGTTTATGGTTGCGGTCGCAATAACTCTAAGCGTATCGACTCTAGCGTTCGCAAGCGCGAATCGATGATGTAGGCCTCTTGTTGCGCTGCCAAATCCATTTTCCCTTGTTGGGTGAGACGTTTCGCCAGATCTTGGCCGGCTCGCAAACGGTCGATGGCAGCGATTTCATCCCAGCGCACCGCGCGGGATTCGGCATCGGCACGAATCGCTTGCAAGGGTTGTCCGATTTGTTCGTAGGCCTGCGCCACCATATCCCAAGCCAGCGGATCGCGCGGGAACTGCGCCAAGCGCAGTTGTATGCTTTCTGCGGCACTGCGCGCCATGGCGATGTCTTTGGTCGCGAGTTGGCATTGCGCCCGCAACAATACCCAAGCGCGTTGCTTGTGCTGTTCGCGCAAACCGCTCAAGCATCCATTGGGGTTACCTGCCTGACGCTCAATATCAGCCAGCAACCATTTCACTTCGCGCACACCCACCGGGTCATCTGCCACCAATGGCACCAAGGATTTTGCCGCCAATCTGGCCTTGTCCATATCTCTTTGCTTGGCGTAGCCCATGGCTGCTGCATAAGCCACCGAAGCCAGTCGCTGTGGATTTTTTTCAGTGGTTTGTTGCGCAGCCTCGTACGTCTTGGATAAATTCTCAATGTCTTCCACCCGGGTACTCATCAAAGCTCTGGCACGTCCAGCCATCAACACATGCTCCCAAGTTCCAGCGCTGCTGTTTGTGCTGATGGCGTGTGCGCCGATACGCGCTTGCATGTCGCCTATACGCTCTGTGGTCAATGGGTGGCTGCGCAAGTAGGGAAAGCCGCCACTGTCGTTTAACCGCGATGCCTGGGCCAATTTTTGAAACATACTGACCACCCCTTGCGCTTCAAAACCCGCCTGTGTACTGACGGCAAAACCCAAGCGATCGGCCTCTCTTTCCATGTCTCTCGAAAAATTCAACTGACCTTGTGCCGCACCGGCAGTGCCACCCATGATCAGCGCATTCGCCGCATCTGGGCTGCGACTGGCTGCCAGCACGCCCAATAAAAAACTGCCGATCAGCCAGGGGGTTTGCTGGATTTGACTGTCTTGCATGCGGGCGATGTGCCGCTGCGTCACATGACTTAATTCGTGGCCCATGACGCCGGCCAGCTCATCTTTGTTGGACACCACGGCAATCAAACCTAAATGCACGCCCATGAACCCGCCAGGCAAAGCAAATGCATTCACCGATCGGTCTCTGACCAACATCAAATCCCAAGAAAACGTCTCATCCAACTCTGGCGGCAGGTTGCCCAATTGACGGGCCGCGTCGCGCAAAGCCAACCAAATAGATTGCAAATAATCCACCAATACCGGATCGTCCATGTAGTCCGGATCGCGCATCAATTGGCGCATGATGGATTCGCCCAGTCGTTTTTCCTGGGGCACACTCATGCTGTTGCCGTCGCCAATATTGGGCAGGCGTGAGGCGGTTTGTGCTGAAGCACCCAGCACCGCACAAACCATGGCCAATGCGACGGCCAGTTTTTGCGAATGGGTAAAGAGTTTGTTCAAAGGCTTGGTACCGCTAATCGTATGATCCACCAGAGGATGTTACCCCTCGGGCATATATGGTGCACAGGCCGGGTAACAATGGTTTTTTACACAATAGGTTCACAGTATGTCTCTCACCCATTTTGATGCACAAGGTCAAGCGCACATGGTCGATGTTGGCCCCAAAACCAGCACGCACCGCATTGCAGTCGCCACCGGCGACATACACATGCTTGCCGCCACCTTGCAACTGATTGAAGCGGGCACTGCGAAAAAGGGGGATGTCATTGGCATCGCCCGCATCGCGGGCATCCAGGG
>CAMDSU010000011.1 GCA_945907335.1 Bordetella parapertussis
GTGTGGGCTTCACGCATGATGCGACCCATGGTGATGAAGCCATGGATTTGTCGTTCGAAACAAATGTATTCGGCACTGCTGCCAGCCGCTGACAAGGCATTGGCGTACATGCGCCCCTCGTCGCGTAAGGGGTCAAACCCCGCGGTCAAGACCAGCGCTGGCGGCAAATCAGCATGTGATTGAGCTTTAAGGGGTGAGGCGCGCCAGTCATGCGCCATTTCTTTCTCAGGCAGGTAATGGTCCATGAACCAATGCATGATGTCGGCGGTTAACGCATAGCCTTCACCGTTGTCGTGATAGCTTTGCGTGTCTGGGCACATCAGTGTGGCAGGATAAATCAGCAATTGAAAAGCCGGTTGATACGCTTGTTCCCGCGCACCCAAACACACCGCTGCAGCCAAATTGCCACCTGCGCTATCGCCGCCCACAGCAATTCGATCAGCCGCGACATGCAATGGCTTGGCGTTGGTGGCCACCCATTGAAATGCGGCCTGCGCATCGTCATACGCAGCAGGAAAAACATGTTCCGGTGCCAATCGGTAGTCCACTGAAAACACTGCACAACCGCTGGCTTGGCAGAGTTGACGGCACAACACATCATGCGTGTCGATGTCGCCAATCACCCAACCGCCACCGTGGTAGTAAACCAGCGCCGGTAGAACTTGTGTGGCCGCTGTGCCTGCAGGGCGGAATTCTCGAATTTTGATGTGTGTACCGTTCATCGCTACCTGGTGGTCGTGGCAGCGCGACACCTGTGGCGGTTCAGGTTGGGTGAAACCTTTGCGCATCAAATACGCTTGGCGCGCTTGCACGGGGGTTTGCTCATTGAAAGCAGGCACCGCTCTTTCAACCATGAGTTGCAACAGAAATTTGGCTTGGGGGTCGAGCATAGAAGTCAGCAGTTTATTGTGAGGTAAAGCGTCAATTCATCAGGAGGCGGGCACCACCAGTGAATAAGCGTTTTCGTTTTTTTTCAGCCATTCTTGGGAAAGAGTGTCTGGGTGCTGGGAGGGATGAAAATCAGCTTTGAAGTAGTCGCGCCAAAGAGAATAGCTTTCACGAAACAAGCCGCCTTTGGCGAACAAATGCCGCCAAGCACTGCGCCATGTGGATAACTTGAACAATGCACCGTCATGCCAAAGATTGTTAACAGTCTGGCGCAGCAAGTCGGTCAGAAAAAACCATGTGACGCGACGCATCCAGCGCAGTCGCCATGTTTCATCGCCACCCAATGCTTTGTAAACATCAAATGCGGTAGATCTGTGCTCGCTTTCTTCGCTGGCATGCCACAGCCACAAGGTTTTCAGTCGGTCATCGGCGTTTGCTAAGAACCAAGGATTGGCCAGCAACCAATGGGCGAACACTGCGGTGTAGTGTTCTGTGGCGGCAGTAGCAGCCAGGGAATGGCGCAGGTCAAAGGTTTGCATGATCGCAATGCGTTTTGCCGCACGATTTTCCCAATGGTTGACCATGCCAAGCGCAGTCAAATGCAGGTTGTACAGGCTGTGGACACGGCGATGTACGGCCTCTTGTCCGACGAACCCCTTGACCTCGTCTTTGTACAACGATTGTTTTTCCAGTGGCAATTGCTTCAAGCCATCGCGCACACTGTCTAGAAAAAATTGTTCACCCACGGGAAAGCTCATGGACAAAGCATTCATGAAGGCGGAGGTAAATGCATCGCCAGCATTCCAACGCAGGGCGAAAGGTGTTTTCAAATCGATCAACAACTGGCGGATAACAAGTTGGTTCATGGGGTGTTCATCCAGGTGGCAATTGACAAGGGCCGGTGACGAAAAACTTCAATTTCTTGCCATATCTTTGAACAACCTTGATGGCTTTGATATTCACTGGTTCACGGTTTATTTTGACTTCAGATTCTTCCATGGTTTGCAGATTTTTTCGCTTGACCCATAAACTGGTTTTTGAGGTCAGGTCCACGCCTTCAAATTCCGGGGTTCGAAGGGTGTTGACAAAAAAAGTATAGAGTTTTGGGCCGTCAATTCTGATGTACAAATGGTCGCCGATAGAAGTGATCTCTACTTTGACAGAGGCGGGCTCAATCTTGACTTTGTCCATTTCTGGAAAACTGCCTTGTACGTCGCAGGTCAGGGTGTATGCCCAAGCTGGTTGTAACAGGCATGTCGAGCACAGCAAAGCTGAAAGCGCCCATCGTGGGTGCCAGCGCGCCGCAAAACCGTTTAAGAACGACAAAACCATGACAGCCTCTCAATGCTGCAATCATCGCATGGCAAGTCACGCCCCTTGGCTGCTCAAATCCAAGCCATTGACAGGTACTTGGTTATTATTCAAAGCTGTGAATTGACTTCTTCTCTTAAAGGGGCTGCCTGTGGTTATCAACAAAACACAATGGATCAATGGTTCGGTGGTGGTGGCTGCGGTGTGTGTCGCTTGGCCATGGGCTGCCGCGGCATTTGATGCGGTCAAGATGGAAGATTTCAAAACCACCAATGTGTGCAAATACTGCGATTTGACAGACGCCCCTTTGGGCGGGCGAGACATGCGCGGGGCCGACTTTCAAAACGCCAATCTCTCCGGAGCAGTGTTGGCCAAGGCCAATTTGAGCGAGCGTCCGATGGAAAAACGCACGCTCATCACGAATTTTGAAGATGCCAATTTGCGCCGCGCAGACTTCAGCGGCGCCAATTTGCACATGGCTAATTTCACCAACTCCTATTTGCGCGAAACCAATTTATCTGGGGCGGACTTGGGAGAAGCGGTGTTGATTAATGCCAACCTGAAAGGTGCGGTTTTGGCAGGTGCTAATTTAAAAGGCGCCAAGACAGATGGCGCGAAATGGGACGAGGTTAAATTTTGCAAAACCACCATGCCCGACGGCACGGTAAACGACAGTGGTTGTTAAAAAATTATTCCAAAGTCGTTCGAAATTTTTTAGTTTGAATTCTCTTGTACTCATCTGCAGTTGAACTCTGCTGCCAATTGCTACTCGGGCATGGTTTGCAATTGGCAGCGTGTCGCTTTAATCGTCTTCACCCGGTATGGTGGGTTCACGCAATTTGACGGGTTTGCTTCCTGTTTTTTTGCGAAAGTGGATGTTGAGCAATTCAACACCAAATGAGAATGCCATGGCAAAGTAGACATAGCCCTTGGGAACATGGTGACCAAAGCCTTCAGCAACCAGCACCACACCCACCACCACCAGAAAGCTCAGCGCCAGCATTTTGATCGACGGATGGGCCTCTACAAATTCACCGATAGCACGCGCAAACAGCATCATCAGTCCCAAAGAAATCACGACGGCGGCGATCATGATGCGCACATCATCGACCATGCCGACGGCAGTGATGATGGAGTCCAGTGAAAACACCAAATCGATGATGATGATTTGGGCAATGATCGCCATCACATTGGCTTTGACTTTGATACCGGTCGCATGATCGATCTCTTCACCTTCTAAGGACTGGTGAATCTCAGCCGTGCTTTTCCAAATCAAAAACAAGCCACCCGCCAGCAGAATCAAATCACGACCCGAAAACGGCTGTTCCATGACGGTGAAAAGAGGCTCCACCAAGCCGATGATGAAAGACAGTAACAGCAATAAAGCGATTCGCAAAAACATGGCCATGAACAAACCGATGCGTCTGGCCATTTCTTGTTTGGCTTTTGGCAATTTACTGACCAAAATGGAAATAAAAATAATGTTGTCTATGCCCAGCACCAGTTCAAGCAATGTCAACGTGGCAAGCGCCATCCACATCTGGGGGTTGGTTAACAAATCCATGCTGTTGTTATCTCGCGGTAAAAAAGAAAGAATGTAGCCGATGCTCTCATTGAGCAATTGTGTGTTGTTTCAAGCCATTGGGGTTGAAAGGCGGTGCATGCGCAAGTGACGATACCTTAACCATGCGTATCGTATCAACTGGTAGGTCAGCCACATGAACCATCCGGAAAAAATGATGTCGCTTAGGAAATGCCCACCTTGAATGACACGGGTGGCGCCAATCAAAGCCCCGGCCGCAACACCAGTCCACAGCCAGCGCTGTCTTACGCGACGTCCACGCCACATGCCCCAGGCCATCCAGACAAAACCACCAGCCGCGTGTCCGCTGACAAAGGAGCAATTGTGGTCACACAAGGGCTGGTAATGAAATACGGGGACAAAATCTTTGGTTCCGTTATAGGGCAGGGTTTGATAAGGATGCGGCCTGCCAACATGGTCTTTCAATACCCAATCCACCAAAAAACCGATGCCAATCACCGCCAAAAGCAGCCATGCGACAACGCCTTTTCGCCAACGCACGCCCACCATTTGGGGCCGGAAAACAGTGACCAAGAGTACAACTATCGCCGATACGGTCACCAGTTTGTTGATCTCCGGTGTGTACACATAAATCCATTTGACCCACCACCAGTGGGTGGCAGGAAAACTTTTCGTAGCAGAATCGTAAAAATAATTTGACACCTGCAAATCTGTTTCTGGGAAAACCAAAAAAAACAATACGCATAAAAACAGCCAAGGCAGCGGTTTGGCAAAGGGTTTGAACAAGAAAATCATGACGCTGATTGTTGACGCAGTTTCGTGAATCGGGATAAAGCTCCGGCGATGCCCACCGTGGCGATCAGGTCAAATGCCAAACGTTCTGCTGGGGTGTGGGTGGTCGCCAAAAACAGGTAAGTCACCAAAGCTATTTCTGCCAGTAACAGAGCGATCTGTGCCCATCTTGTTTGCAAGCGAGGCTCCCACGCATGACGTGATTCCCACTCTTGCGCGAGTGCCACCACCATCCATCCCACGCCTGCGCCAGCAATCAGGTCGGACGGCCAATGTGCGCCCACCATGACACGTGACAAGACCACCAAAGTGGCGAATACAGCCATCACCAGGCCCAGCAACTTGAATTTCCCGCCCGAAGGAAGCAATAAGCAAAGCAGTGTGACCGCTGCCACCACAGTCATGCTGTGGCCGGAGGGCAGAGAGTTTGCTGCGGCGGCTGGCACGCCAATCGTATGTATCACCCCGGGTTCCAGCACGCCCAAAGGCCTGGGGTGTGAGAACCAAGACTTCAACAAAGGCGACAACAGCGAACCAATGAAAAAGCATTTCAGGGAAAGCGCTGTGCCGTGGCGAGTAAAACGCGTGAAAACCAGCAGCAGTAGCAGAGCAGCGCCACCTTCGCCGAATTGGGTCAGAAAAGACCAGACCGGGTCAATGCCTGCAACAGCGTGGTTTAAAACCAGCATCCATTCTTGATTGACTGGCAGAGCTGACAAGAGCACGCCACCCAGAAAAAAAGAGCAGGAAAGAATCAAAAGCCGCAGGCTCACACGGCGCATGTGCGTTTCGTTGGTAAGCGACATCATTGCTTAGATTGTAAGCAGGCTGCTGATGACCCTGAACCTATTGGGTATAGTGCACTGCTACT
This sequence comes from Bordetella parapertussis, assembly GCA_945907335.1. Lineage (GTDB taxonomy): Bacteria > Pseudomonadota > Gammaproteobacteria > Burkholderiales > Burkholderiaceae_C > Limnohabitans. The sequence goes on from CAMDSU010000011.1 coordinate 5,406, forward strand.
TGGAAAGTGACGGCCATGCCAAATACTAAGAAAAAAATCATTCAGCATCTTCAGACTGAAGTATTTTGCAAACTCGGTATCTCACCCATACATGGCATTGGTGTGTTTGCGATCCGTCCCATACCCAAAGGCATCAATCCCCTGAAAAGCTACATACGTATGCGAGAGATTGATGTGCCCAAAAAGGATATAAAGGATTTACCCAAGGGCGTCAGAAGTCAAATAGATATGTTTTGTTACTACAACCGAAAGACGGTGAGCATTCCCGTCAATGGCTTGAATTCATTTGACCTGGCGGTCTACCTGAACCACTCCAAGCAACCCAATTTACGGTTCAAAAAAGTAGGCGTGTTAGAAAGCTTGAAAGCGATCAAGCAAGGCGAAGAATTGTTTATCGATTACGACATCAGCTTTGGCGAGAAGCACTATTTTTGATCAACCCGCCATGGCCAGTTCGCTGTGCTGATGCTCAACCTGATGCGCTGTGGGCGGGATGCGGTAGATTTGATTTAACTCGTGGAGTTTGAAATCTGTGATCAAAGGTGATGTGGGGTCCGTTGCCAAAGGATGGTTCGGGTCTATCAAAGCGAGTCCATAAATAGGTTCGTAATCTGTCACGAACAATGCTTTGTAGCCGTAGTCATCTACAGGCCCAAGGTTGTAAAACCGAAGTCCGTTTTTTGCGGCCCAACGGCAAGCTTGCAAACACGCATAAATACCCGGCGAACGGTTTTTGTAATCACGGTTCCATTGACAAAAACTGCCATACAACTGGTTGTATTTAGGCAAAAGAATAGACACATCGGTCAGAACAAGTTCACCCTCTGGGCTGTGCACACGAAGTATCAGCACATCCAAATTGCGAACATAGTCGACAAAACCTTCAACTTCACGGTCATCTATGTAGTAATTGGCGAAATGTTCACCGCCCATTTCAAACATGTCTTCGACGGTCAGTTGAGAGCCGTGAACCAGTTCTTCTGTATAAGCAAAGTTTTTGTATTGCTTGTCGTATTCGCGGAATTTGCGCTCGCGGCGCGGTTCTTGCCAAAACGTGTCATCCATGGTGTTGACCAATCCGTACTTGTCATTGATGGGTACACCAAAGGGACTGTCGGGCGGCAGGGCATAGACCACAAAAGGTCGGGGCGCAGACTCCAGCATTTCTAAAGTAACGTTGATGTAGGGACACAGTGCGTCCCATCGGGTGGTGTAGTAAAGAATGTCGTTGTGCTCGCTCTCAACCAGCAGATTGTCTTGGGTCCAACTTTGGTATCCCACTTCGTGCACTTTAGGTGCTGCAGCAAATGAATTCGTAGGTTTGAATTGGTAGAGCGTGCCATTCATAGTAATGCCTTTATATGTTTGAATTTTTCTTATTTTTGTTTTGGTCTGAAATGTACAGTAGTAATGCGCTTGAGATCAAAATACTCGACATCAACTTCGTGGTTCAGTTGCAAAAATGCAGGATCTGTTTTTTCCAACCGTGCAATGTCTTTTTTCACTTTATGCAGGTGCACGCTTGCATCACTTTTTACGTCTGACAAACCGAGCAGATAGTCATCCATCAAAGGACAGTCGGTGTCAAAGTAAAAACTTTTGTTGTTTGGGTTGTAGCTCAGTGGGTACAGAGTGCAGCCAAACGGTTTGCTTTCACCCATATTGCAACCGATCGGACCCAAATGTTCGCATTGGGTTTCTATACAAACCGAACCGATTTTTTTTTGTTCGGTAGCGGTCAAGGTAATTTCAAGAGGCGGATAACCAGTCTCCACATTGCAGCACCGCTGACATTCCGCACAGTGGTCAAACAGCACGCACAAGCTCCAAATCGGAGAAGTCTCTTCGACAGAACATCACTTCTTTAAAACGTTGGTGTGTCATCAAATGCGAAAAAATTTTTGGGAATTATTAACGTTTTTGTCATGCCCAGTCAAGAAATGATTTTTTCAAATTGGACATTTGGCTGTTTTTGCAAATCAACGACACACTGCTTTTGATCAGATGATGATGTGTTGTCATTTATTGCGAAGTTATGGTCGCGCTTGAACTGCACGCACTTGAACCAAGTCACCCTGTGTCACACCATCAGGCGGGTTTTCAATCACTTTGTCACTGGCCTCAAGCCCTGACAGCAATTCCAGTCGATTGCCATGGTCACGCGCAATCACCACGGGCTTGAGCACCACCCGGTTTTCAGTGTTCACCGTGGCGATCAGCAATCCATTTTTCGTATAGACCAAAGCGCTTGGTGGGACGCTCAGCAGATTGGCTTGGGGAGGGATGGAGAAGCTGACACTGGCATAACCACCGGGCAGCAATTCGCCACGTTTATTTTCTGCGGAGAGTTGCACCAACATACTGCCTGAACTGCTGCTGATGGCTTGTGACATGGACTGAACCGTTGCTGTAAAAACTTGGCCAGGTTGCTCTGGCACGGTGAATTTTGCGATGGTGCCTTTTTGAATATTTGAGACTTGGTTTTGCGGCAGATTCACATACAAACGCAAACGTTTCACGTCAGACACCACAAACAATTCGCTGCCCGGTGCACCGCCGACATTGATCAATTGACCGATATCGGTATTGCGCACAGTCACCACTCCGTCAAAAGGTGCCACGATGCGACTGAAATTTTTCAATGCTTGCAAACGGTTGACGTTGGCCTGGGAGGCATTGACAACAGCGAGTTTGGCATTCAGATCAGCCAGCTTTTCTTCGACGGCTTGCGAAGACACAAAGTTTGTGGCCTGCAATGACTGCCAACGCTTGGCGGTGTTTTCGGACATAGCGGCGTTGGCTTGGGTACTGGCTAATTCAGCTTTGGCCTGGAGAATTTGTTGGTCTAAGTCCGGTGTATCGATTTCGGCCAGCACTTGACCGGCTTTGACGGACATGCCAATGTCCGCTTTCCAACTCTTTAAGTAACCGCTGATACGCGAGTACAAAGGGGCTCTGGCATAGGCTTCTATGCGCCCTGGCAGGCTCAGTGCTGAGACATCGGTATTGCTGGTGGGAGTGATCACATTGACGGTGACCGTGGACTGTTTGTCTGCCAGTACTTTCAATTGGGCCGCATCTTTGGCGCGGACTTGCAATCCGTTGAACACTACCACCCCGGCAAGCACGCTTGCTGCAATCAATGCCGTCCACAACCAACCACGGGAAACAAACGATCCTGACTGCTTAAACATGACTGACTCCAGAGGAAAACGAGGGACTGGCGCTGGCGCCATGACGGTTATGCACCATGCTGAATAAAAGTGGAACGAACACCAAAGTCGCTACTGTGGCCAGCATCAGGCCGCCAATCACGGCCCGGCCCAGCGGTGCATTTTGCTCGCCGCCTTCACCCAGACCCAAGGCCATGGGCACCATGCCGATCATCATGGCCAACGCGGTCATCAGCACAGGCCTGAAACGCACAAAGCCGGCGTCCAACGCGGCAGCAATGGGGTCGCCCAGTTGCTCAAGCCGTTCACGCGCAAAACTGATCACCAAGACACTGTTGGCGGTGGCCACGCCCATGCACATGATGGCCCCCGTGAGCGCTGGCACGGACAAACTCGTTCGTGTTGCAAACAGCATCCAAACAATGCCTGCCAGTGCAGCGGGCAGGGCGCTGACAATGACAAACGGATCGCGCCAAGATTGAAAATTCACCACGATCAGGAAATAGATCAACACCACAGCGCCCAACAACCCCCAGAGTAGTCCTGAGAAGGCTTTTTCCATGGTGCGTACCTGTCCCAGCAGTACCACTTTGCTGCCTTTGGGTACATCGGCTTCTGTGGCGGCAATCACGCGTTTGACCTCACGGGCTACCGATCCCAAGTCGGTGTCTTGGGTGGTGGCGTTGAGTTGCACCATAGGCTGAATATCGTATTGACTGACGACAGCATTGCGAGTGGTGCGGTTGATGGTGGCCAAAGCACCCAGCACCGGTTGATTGGTGTTGGCGCTGTTGCCGACCGGCAAATTGGACAAAGCATTCAGCGAGTCCATGTTGTATTGCGGGGTTTGCATCACCACGCCATAAGAAATTCCGTTGGCAGGATTGAGCCAAAAGGTAGGGGCTACTTGGCTGCTGCCAGCAAGGTTCACCACCATGTTATTCGTGACATCTCTGGGTGTCACGCCCAAGTTTTGTGCTTGCGTCCGGTCTATGTTGACCTCGAACACAGGACTTTTGGCAGATTGCTGAATGCGTGCATCAACCAAGCCTGGAATACGACGAATTTCCTTGAGTAACTTGTTGGCGTATTCAAAATTTGCACTGAGGTTGGCGCCGCGAATCTGAATTTCAATCGGAGCAGGTGCACCAAAATTCAAAATCTGGCTCACGATGTCCGCAGGAGGAAAGGAGAACACTGTGTCTGGAAACGCATCGGGCAAAGTTTTTCTCAGTTCACGCACATAGTCTGCCGTGGGACGGTGTCCTTTGCGCAAAGCAATTTGAATGTCGCCATCCATGCTGCCAATCACACCGGTGTTGTTGTAAATCAAATTGATCCAGCTTGGTGGCAAACCAATGTTGTCCACCAATGTTTCTATTTCTTGATCTGGGATCACTTGGCGGATGGCGTCTTCAATCTTTGCAAATCGCGCTGCTGTTTCCTCGACCCGGGTACCCACAGGCACGCGGGCATGAATCAAAATTTGGCCACCGTCGACATCCGGAAAAAAATTCGTACCTAAATGAGGTACCAACGCAAAAGTAGCCATGACAAAGCCCATGAATCCGATCACGATGGGCCAGCGATGGGCCAGCGACAGTTCCAACAGGTCTTTGTAACCGGCACGGAATTTTTCAAAACCCATTTCAAAGCTGCGCTGAAAACGCATGATCGGGTTGCGCGTCGGTGGCAGGGTATTGCTGTTGCCATGCATATCCGTGTGGGGTGCATGGGGTTTGAGAAGGTACTTGGCCATGGTGGGAACCAAGGTTCTTGACAGAATGAAGGAAAAAGCCATGGCCAGCATCACCGACAAGGCCATGGGTACAAACAAGAACCGCGATACACCTTCCAGAAAAAACATCGGCACAAACACAATACAAATACACAGCAACGAGATAAAAGCAGGTGCCACAATTTGCGCGGCGCCGTCAAGAATGGCGGTCTCCACATCCTTGCCTTGTTCAAGGTGCCAGTTGATGTTTTCAATGGTGACTGTGGCGTCATCCACCAAAATACCCACAGCCAAAGCCAAACCGCCCAAGGTCATGATGTTGAGCGTTTCGCCCAAGGCATACAGACCCAGCAAAGCACCCATGATGGACAGCGGAATAGATACAGCGATGATGATGGTCGAGCGCCAACTGCCTAAAAACAAAAAGATCATCAAACTGGTCAGTGCTGCTGCAATCATTCCTTCCATGGCCACAGCGTTGATTGCCGAGCGTACAAACATGGATTGGTCGTTGATCGGCATGACAGTCAGCGCTTCAGGCAAAGACGGTTTGATAGCTTTGAGTTTTTCCAGCACGCCATCGACGATGGCCAGTGTGGAGGTAGAGCCATTTTTCAGCACAGACATCAACACAGAGCGGTTACCGTTGACATGGACGATGTTGGTTTGTGGTGCGTTGCCGTCATGAACATGGGCAACATCGCGGATGTAGACCATCGCACCGTTGACGCTTTTGATAGGCAAGTCACCCAAGTCTTTGATGGTGGCGGCCGCATTGTTCAAGCTGATGGTGTATTCCAAGCTGTCAATTTTTTGTGTGCCCACCGGTGTGATGATGTTTTGCGAGGCCAGTGCGGCCGCCACATCTTGCGCGCCCAATCCGCGCGCTTGCAGTTCTGGCAGGTTCAAATCAATTTGTACTTGCCGAGATTTACCGCCATAGGGAAACGGAATGGCTGCCCCTGGCACAGTGACCAAGGGTGTTCGCACTTGCGTTAAGCCAATGTCTGCCAAGTTTTGCTCTGAGAGACCTTGTCCTGCCAGTGCGAGTTGCAAAATCGGCACGGTTGAGGCGTTGTAGTTGACGATCAACGGCGGCAATGTGCCGGGCGGCATTTGACGAATCAGCACCTGCGAAATAGCTGTTACTTGTGCGTTTGCGATGGCAATGTTGACGCCCGGGTGGAAAAATATTTTCACAATACCTACGCCGGCATAAGAGTTGGCTTCAATATGTTCAATGTCATTGACGGTCGTGGTCAGCACGCGTTGGTACAAGGTGCTGATACGCCCCGCCATTTGATCGGGAGGCAAGCCGGTATAGGCCCACGCCACAGCGATCACTGGGATGCGTATTTCAGGAAAAATATCGGTGGGGGTTTTAAGCGCTGCCAGTGGCCCCAGTATCAATAAGAGCAAGGCCATCACCACAAACGTGTATGGACGTTTGATCGCCAGACCAACTACATTCAACGCCATGTTTATCTTTCTCTAATGACAACCGACGGTTAGGGCACCCGGTCAGCGAAAGGGTTTTATAGGAAGGATTATCAACATTTTTGAAACCTCTGCCGCAATAACTTCAGACTTTTGGTGCGACTGCCATCTGCCAATTGCATTTCATCGTCCAGAAATTTTTCGGATGGCACACGTAAGCATTCGTACAACGCTTGGCATGTCTCACGAGCGGTTTCCCCTGGCCATTTGGCGGGCAGCAAATCTGCAGGCAGCAGTGGGTCACGCAACAGCAAGCGTCTGTAGTCGTGGATCAGCAGCAAACGCAATAAAAAAGAATTTTCTTTTTGATGGGTCTCCTCAGAAAAATGAGGATTGCGCCATTCATGAAGCATGGGGAGATAAGTTGTCACAAACTGTTGGTATCGAATGGCGAGTTCGTTTAAGCCCCAAGTTTGTGCAACCACTTCGCTGTCGCTCAGGCGACCTGGCAGCGGTAAACCTGTGGCCATGAGCGGCCATAAACTCTGCTGCAAGCGTCCAAGTCCTTCGCGTTGCAACAACATGAAGGCCTGATGCAAGTCCGCACCGGGGTGCACAAAGGCAAGGTTTTGCCATAAGCCAAATCCTTGCCAGCGCAACGCCTTTTTGAGCAGCTCTTTGTCTTTGGGCGTGATTTGTGAAGAAACCATCAGCAGTCGCCAGTGACCATCCCATTCGTGCGAACGACTTGCGTAAATATGTTGTGATGCTGCGGCAATGCGGCTGGCGCCTGCGTCACTCAAAGCATAGTTGGTGCGTCTGCCGTGGGTGCTTGTTTGCAACCAGTCATCTTTCACCAAACGATAAATCGCAGTGCGGATCAAGCGCTCATTGACTTGCAAGGGTGACAACAGACGGATGATGCAACCGAGCCAGATTGAACCACCGCGCGGGTAAATCGCATCACCAAACAAGGACACGATTAGCGAGCCAGCTTGCACACGTTCTTTGTGGATAAATCGCTTTATACGCTTGTCAGTCTGTGAGGGCATGGGTTGTTTCTGGTGCGGGAACAGTGTTGTAAGCACTCAACATGATACATAAAAATCTATTTTTACTTTATTTTTGTATCAGTTAAGATCGCGCCACTAACCCATAGGTGAATCTATGTACACGCAGTCATTCAATGTGCCCGATAACGGTGGCAATGCAAGCCCCGCCCTTGATATCAAGCCGGTGCTCTCCGCGCAGCAGCAGCAACTGCTCGATCAAGCCCAGACCCGTTTTGATTCAGTGATCGATGCCGATGGAAAAATCGAAGCCAAGGACTGGATGCCAGAGGCTTACCGCAAAACATTGGTCCGCCAAATCAGTCAGCATGCGCACAGCGAAATTGTGGGCATGCTGCCAGAGGGAAACTGGATCAGCCGAGCGCCAAGCCTCAAGCGTAAAGCCATATTGATTGCCAAAGTGCAAGACGAAGGCGGTCACGGTTTGTATTTGTACAGTGCAGCAGAAACCTTGGGAACCAGCCGTGACCAAATGCTTGACGCCTTGCACGCGGGGAAAGCCAAATACAGTTCTATCTTCAATTACCCCACACTCACTTGGGCCGATGTGGGTGTCATCGGTTGGTTGGTAGATGGCGCGGCCATCATGAACCAAATTCCTTTGTGCCGTTGCAGTTACGGGCCGTATGCACGTGCCATGGTTCGTATTTGCAAAGAAGAATCTTTTCACCAGCGACAAGGCTTCGAGTCACTGATGGTCATGATGCAGGGAAATGCCGATCAACAAGCCATGGTGCAAGAGGCGGTCAACCGCTGGTGGTGGAAATGTCTTGCCATGTTTGGCCCGCCAGATGCTGACAGCACCAACAGCACCCAAGGCATGCGCTGGGGCATCAAGCGAGTCAGCAATGATGATTTACGGCAAAAATTTGTGGACGCAACCGTTCCCCAAGCCAAGGTGTTGGGCATTACCTTGCCTGACCCAGATTTGAAATGGAATGAAGCACGTGGACACCACGACTACGGTGCGATCGATTGGGATGAATTCTGGGCAACTGTCAACGGCAACGGTCCCTGTAACAAAGAACGCTTGGCCACACGTGTCAAAGCACATAACGACGGGCAATGGGTTCGCGACGCTGCCATGGCCTATGCCCGCAAGCAGCAACAACGCTTGCAGCAACCCCAGGAGGCTGCATGAGCCAAGAAACTGGCCAAGGCGAATGGCCGCTGTGGGAAGTATTTGTGCGCAGTAAGCAAGGCATCGAGCACAAACATTGTGGCAGTTTGCACGCAGCGGACGCACAGCAAGCTTTGCGCATGGCGCGTGATGTTTACACGCGCCGTCAAGAAGGGGTCAGCATTTGGGTCATTCCCTCTGCGGCCATCACCGCCAGCGACCCGGCTGACAAGGAGAGCTTGTTTGATCCTGCCAAAGACAAGGTTTACAGGCACCCCACATTTTTTGTGATTCCGGATGAAGTGGGGCACATGTGAACAAGCTGGCCGATTACGCTTTGCATTTGGCTGACAACGCATTGATTCTTGGGCAACGCAACGCAGAATGGTGTGGCCACGGCCCGATACTTGAAGAAGACTTAGCGTTGGCTAATCATTCACTGGACTTGATCGGTCAAGCACGTTTACTCTACCAATGGGTGGCGCAACTTCGTGGCGATGGCAGTACCGAGGATTCGCTTGCTTATTTCCGCGATCAACAGGCGTTTCTCAACTTCACTCTGCTGGAGTTGCCGCACTGCACGGCGCTGGCACCTTCGGCCCGTGCGGAACGCGACTACGCGGTCACCATCGTGCGAAATTTTTTCTTCAGCAGTTATATGCTGCTGGTCTGGGATGTGTTGCAAAAGCACGAGCAGTCTCAGCTTTCTGCGATTGCCGCCAAGTCACTCAAGGAAGTTCGCTACCACTGGCAACATGCCGCTGATTGGTTGATCAGATTTGGTGATGGCACGTCAGAGTCGCATGACAGGGCGCAAGCAGCCTTGGATTTTTTGATGCCCTACACGCAAGAATTTTGGTGCGACTGGCCAGCAGCTAAGCATGTACTGCCGGACACTGCCACCTTGAATAATAAGTGGACGCAGATGGTAGGCGATGTCATCAAAGAGGCGCAACTGCATTTGCCAGATGCCAGCGGCTATGTGACACAAGGTGTGCATGGTATTCATTCAGAGCATATGTCTTACTTGCTCGCAGATATGCAAAGTCTGGCCAGACTGCATCCCGGTGCGCAATGGTGATTGATAACTTGGTAAGCGCTGTGTCGCTGCCTATGGGACCACTCGAGTTACCACTTTGCGATACCGACGAGGCGGGCATTTGGCAGTTGTTGGAATCTGTGTGCGATCCTGAAATTCCTGTGCTGTCATTGCGAGAAATAGGCGTGCTAAGAGCGGTGAAAGCTGCGGCTGGCGGCTGGCAGTTATGGATCACTCCCACCTATAACGGTTGTCCGGCCATGTCGCAAATGAATACCGATTTGCTCAGCTCTATGCAACAAGCAGGTAAACAAGCCGAGGTGTTCACCTGTCTTGCTCCGGCTTGGTCGAGCGACTGGATCACTGAGTCGGCCAAAGAAAAACTTCGTGTTTACGGTATTGCGCCGCCGCACTCAAACGCTGTGCCAAACGCTACAAGCCCTATCCGATTGGCAGGCAAGATGACCCGTGTGCAAGTTGCGTGTCCGCAGTGCGAAAGTTTGGACACCACCGAAATATCGCAGTTCGGTTCTACCGCATGCAAAGCTATGTACAAATGTTTGGCTTGCGCTGAACCATTTGATTACTTTAAACCCTATTGAAAATAAATGACACAGTCTCAGCGCCGAACATTTCACGAACTTCAAATCGCCAGGGTAAAGACTGAGGCTGCGGGCTCATTGGCTGTGACCTTTGCCATACCTGCTGAATTACATGCGTTATTTGCATTTCAACCTGGGCAGTTTTTGACCTTGAAATCTGTGATTGACGGTCAAGAGATTCGGCGCAGTTATTCCATTTGCAGCAGCCTCAAGCGCTATACAGATTTTCATGAAATTGAAATTGGTATACGTGCGGTATCTGGCGGTTTGTTTTCTTCATGGGCCGTCAAACATTTCAAGCCGTGTGTTCGGGTGGCCGTCATGCCGCCCGATGGGAGATTTGTGTCGCAACACACACAAGCCATACACCGTGTAGGCTTTGCTTCTGGATCGGGTATCACGCCAGTGTTGTCCATCATGGCCAGCAGCTTAGAGCAGCAACCCGATTCCCACTTTACGTTGGTGTATGGAAACCGCAATATGGCTTCTGTCATGTTCAACGAAGAACTGCAGGATTTGAAAGACCGGTTCACTGACCGTGTCACGCTTATCCATGTGTTGTCACGTCAAGCGCAAGAGGTGGCATTGCTGCAAGGGCGTCTGGATGAAACTAAGGTCGCTGAGTTGCTTCAGTCCGTGATATCACCTCAAACCATTGACGAAGTGTTTGTCTGTGGACCAACTGAGATGATGGACAGTACCTGTCTCGCTTTGCAGCATGCTGGCGTACCGCCTGAGCGCATTTACAGCGAACGGTTTTTAGCACCTGATCAGACCGCAAGAATACCTGTTACAAACACGCAAGAGTGTTTGAATGATGAAGCTTCAGTGGCTTTGACGCTGATATTGGATGGCAAACCGCATGTGCTTCGCATGTCGAGCGAGCAAAAAATATTAGACGTCGGTTTGGCTGCAGGCTTGGACCTGCCGTATTCCTGTCGTGGCGGCGTGTGCTGTACCTGCCGCGCCAAAGTGATGGAAGGCAGTGTGGCCATGGAGAAAAATTTCACGCTAGAAGCATGGGAAACCACACAAGGGTTTGTCCTGTCTTGTCAGTCAAAGCCCACCAGTCAACGTGTGACATTGAGTTTTGATGAGCGTTGAATCCTCAGTCCATCCATTGATTTAACCCCATGTGCCTCGGGTGGATGGGGTGCCACATGTGCTGGCAGGGCTGGCTGCATTAATATGTCTCTACTATGTTTTTTTATTCACCATGTTGAACGGGCGTTGCCTGATCCTCTCCCTGATGTTCGGGGGGTGTTTGTCAGTGGGCGCGCAAGAGCCTGTGGGCTTGCTGGCATGGACCAAAGAACACCCAGATTGGAAAACTGATAAAAAAGAGTTGGCATATGTCGCCAGTCATTGTGCCACTATGTACGACTTGATCGGCAATTTTTTTGCGGCCAATCCTATCCATGAAGAACAACGCCGTAGTGCTAATATTTTTTTATCGAACAGTGATATTTATGCACGCATTGGTTATTTCCTGAGTATTAGACAAGGCATGAGCGAGCAAGAGGCAGTCGCGCGTCAAACAGCATTTCAAGAGCAGTTCAGTCGTCAGTTGCAAAAAAATTTGCTTGCCTTTAAAAATATCATGGTGCCACCACTGAGCGACGATGTAGAAGTTTGCATGGTGAATTTCAAATTCGCTCAAGTGCAGGTGAGGCAAATCGAAGCTGAATACGCCAAAGTACATGCCAATCCCTTGCCTGCAGTTGTGCCGGGGGACAAATCTTTTGACATGGTCACCTTGGAAGCTATTTGGCGGTTCATCAAAACCAAAACCAACGCTCCCCTTGATATGACCATGCCGCCCCTAGTGATTCAGCCGGGGCTTCCCACCACGGCGCGCATGGTGTTTGAATTTCCCTCTGAAGACCAGCCACAAAATACCTTGCAGATCAATGTATCGCCACGTACTTTGCAGTTGTGGAGTCGCCCGATGGTGAACTGGGCGCTGGGCCATGAGTTGGTGCATTACGCTATGTTGATGCGCGAGAATCAGTGGGTTGCTCAGCTCGTATACAAAAACACCATCAAACACCATTGCAACCCGGAATTTTTAAAACTGACAGGTGATATCGCTGATTTCATTTCAGACGCGCAGTCACCGAGTCGCGAAAGGCTTCGTATGTATTCAGAGGTGTTTCGCAGTTGTACCCGCCACCCGGATCAATAAGCTATCCACGATTTTCCAGCACCGAGTAATGTGGCTATGCCCAAAGCAGCAAATATCGCTGCTGCGATTCTGTGCACCAATGTCATGGGAATGCGACCAGCAAGTTTGTCGCCTAGAAATACAGCAGGCACATCTGCAATCAACATACCCAGCGTGGTGCCAGCAACCACCATCCACGGTGTGGCGTAATGGGCGGCCAAAGCGACAGTTGCAATTTGGGTTTTGTCACCCATTTCTGCCAGAAAGAAAGTCACGAGTGTGGCGCCAAATACGCCGAATTTCACCGCTACCGCAGTTTCTTCTTCCTCGATTTTGTCTGGAATCAAGGTCCATATTGCCATGGCAATAAACGAGACGCCTAAAGCCCAGCGCAAAATGTCTGCATTCACGCTGGCGGTGATCCACGCGCCTAGTGCACCCGCCAAACCGTGGTTGACCAACGTGGCAACCAAAATCCCCAGAATAATAGGCAAGGGCTTTTTAAATCGGGCCGCCAGAATGAATGCGAGCAGTTGGGTTTTGTCACCGACTTCGGCAAGTGCGACGACACCAGTGGAAATAAGCAACGGTTCCATGAATGCTTTCTAAGTTAACCATAGCCACAGCAAGTAGCTGAAAACGGCCCACATCGCCAGCACCCAAACAATACCCCAACGACTGACAGGCTTGGCATCATGGGTTTGTATCCACGCTTGTGCTTGGCCCTGGCATTCTTCTTTCACTGCGTCTGGTAAGCATCGCACTGCCAACCAGACCATGGCAGGTAACAACAATGCATCATCCAGGTAGCCAAACACAGGGATGAAATCAGGAATCAAATCGATTGGACTGAGCGCATAAGCCACGGCAAACGCAGCAATGGCTTTGGCCAGCCAAGGCGTTTGTGGATGTCGACAAGCAAACCAAAGCATGACGCTGTCTTGTTTGACACGCTTAGCCCAATGGTGGATGGCATCAAACAATTGCATCTTCATTGTTGTTCAATCAAACGGTCAATCAATAAGCGTATAGCGTTGTTCACAGTATCTTGCGGGTGCGCTTCGCAATAGTTATTCAACTGCGACACGATGTCTTCATTGGCAGGCAGCAACCTATAGATGTCTTTGCCAGCGTGGGTTTTCAGTGCTTCACTGAAGCCACTGAGGTAGCCATAAACCCATTCGCGTTGAACGACTGTACTGAGATTAGCCTTACGTGCGGTGTTCCAACCACTGCATGGCCTGTGGGTCATGTCCATGGCAAAACATACACTGCAAGAAAACCACGCGATGAAAGCCAAGAAACCGGAAATAAAAATATTTGAAATACGCATGCGTCAGTGTAAGACGCTTAGTGATCTGCTGATTGTGGGCTGCGTTCTCGCAAGATAAAGTCAGTGGCAATACACTAATGTCGGTGGACTCAACAGGAAGAAAATATGCGGGTGTTGTTGCTTGGAGCGACGGGAACGATTGGTCAGGCCACGGCCCGAGCTTTGGTCAGCTGTGGCCATGAGGTGGTTTGTTTGGTGCGTGAAAAGTCTGACGCCAATGGCGAAATTACGCCCGCAGAAATATTTTTAAATACAGCAGGCGTTGAAATTCAATATGGAAATGTGCTGGATACAGGGTCTGTTGTAGATGCAAACTGGCTGCAACAACCCTTTGATGCTTTTGTATCGTGTTTAGCGTCTCGCAATGGAACACCGCGAGA
>CAMDSU010000012.1 GCA_945907335.1 Bordetella parapertussis
ATACCAGTAGCCCGATCACCTGCACCATCAGCATGGGGTGGTTCCACACCAGCATCAAGAGCGCACCGGTGCCCATCACCAAATTGCGCAAGCCCATGGACAGGGATGAGCCGACCACGGTTTGCACCAGCGTGGTGTCGTTAGACAAACGCGACAACACCTCTCCGGTTTGCGTGGTTTCGAAAAACGCCGGGCTTTGTTCCAGCACATGACCGTAGACCGCGTTGCGCACATCGGCGGTGATGCGTTCGCCCAGCCAAGTGACGGTGTAAAAACGCACCGCCGAAAACAGCGCGAGCGCCGCCGCCACGCCAAATAATTGCATGAATTGACCGGCCAGCCGCTCGGCGCTGCCCGGCCCGGTCAAGCCTTGGTCAATCAATTGGCGCAGCGCCCACGGAAACGCCAGCGTGGCACCCGCAGCCAGCAGCAAAAACAAACCGGCCAGCGCGACACGGCCCTTGTAAGGACGAACAAACGGCAGCAAGCCGCTGAGAGATTGGGGACGAGGATTCACGGTGTATTCACCCGCTAAGATGCCTGCTTGATGAACCGATTTGAATCAGAAAAAACACCACAAGCCGGTGCATACACCGGTGGTCAGTTGTATGAGGCCGTCGATCAGCGTGCCCACGAGCAGCACTGGCAAGCCCAAATACACCAACGCCCACCCGAGTGCCATCCAAGTCAGCCGTGGTTCTGCGATTCGGTGACCCATCACGGTTTGCACCGGATGGCGTTTAAACAATCTTTTCCACATGCCCGCATGGTAACCAATACGGAAAGCGTTGTATGAAGGTGGAATGGCGCAGCACTGACATGGATGTCTGGGACCAAGCGCATGCCGCCGCCGCCGGGCCCTTGCAACAGGACTGGGCCTATGGCTCCACCATGGTGTCGCTGGGAGCGCGTGTGCTGCGTGCGCGGGTGGAGGCCGACGGTGTCGCGGTCGCGCAAGCACAGTTCATTGTTCGCCAATACAGCAAATTTTTTTCGTTTGCCTTGTGTACGCGAGGTCCGTTGTGGTTGCAACCCCTGGCTGCCCAAGACAAAGCGCAGGTGTACCGTCTCTTGCGTCAAAGCCTGCCTTTGGGCGGTTTGCGATTCATGGTGGTCACGCCGGATGAAACGCTCAGCGAAGACCTGGGCTTGCCGCGTTTTCGCCGGGTCATGTCGGGTTACAGCACCGTGCTGTTGGACATCTCTCAACCGTTGGCTGTGCTGCGTGCCAATCTTGACAGCCGTTGGCGCCAACCCCTGTCTCATGCTGAAAACGCGGGGCTGAATGTGCAACGCATGGGCACTAACCCCGGGCAGTACCGCTGGTTGCTTGACGCTGAAATGCAGCAACGGGCTGAACGAAATATCGATGGCATGCCCATGGTCTGGTTTGAGCGGTATGCCGAATCGCGCAAGCAACCCACACGCAATATGTTGTCATTTCGAGCAGACATGGCGCGCGACCGGTTGGCGGGCATGATGTTTTTGATCCACGGTCAGGCGGCCACCTACCAGATTGGCTGGACCACACAAGCCGGGCGTGATGCAAATGCCCACCATTTGATGCTCTGGCGTGGCATAGAAGCACTGCAAGAACGTGGCGTGCGATTGCTGGATTTGGGCGGCGTCAATACCCAGCGCAGTGCTGGTGTGGCGCGTTTCAAGATGGCCACCGGCGGCACGGTCAAGCAATTGGCAGGCAGTTACTTTTTATGAACACGCTTTCATTGCAAGTACTGCAAGCCAGTGTGCAGCGTGCCGGTCGGCAGCTGTTTGCGCCGGTGAGCTTTGAGTTGCAAGCTGGCCAGGCCTTGCATTTGCAGGGGGAAAACGGTTCGGGCAAAACCAGTTTGCTGCGCGCTTTGTGCGGTTTGTCACCCTTGTCGCAAGGCGTGGTGAATTGGTGCGGCGAGCCACTCCCAGAGGCCAGACAAGCCTTTGGCAAAGACGTGTTTTACCTGGGCCATGCATTGGGTTTGAAAGATGAACTCTCGGCGTTGGAAAATTTGCAAGCAGCTTGCGCCATTGCCGCACAGCGCTTGGACACCGACGCCGCTGTGCGGGCATTGCAAGCCCAAGGCTTGCGCAAACGTATGCATTTGCCGCTGCGTGTTTTGTCGCAAGGGCAAAAGCGGCGGGTGGCATTGGCGCGTTTACAGGTGTCAGCGGCGCGTTTGTGGTTGTTGGACGAACCCTGGGTGGCTTTGGACCAGGCCGCGCAATCGGCGCTTTCAGACATGCTGCAAACACATGTGGCGCAGGGCGGATTGTTGCTGTTCACCAGCCACCAGGCGCAGGACTTGGGTGATTCGGTGAGTGTGCTGAGGCTGCAGCCATGAATATTTTTTTCACCGTGGTGTGGCGCGATTTGCGCTTGGCCATGCGCCGCAAAGCCGAGGTGCTCAACAGCGTGTTTTTCTTTGTCGTGGTGGCGGCGCTGTTTCCTTTGGCCATCGGGCCTGAGCCTGAGACGCTGCGCCACATTGGCCCAGGCGTGTTGTGGGTGGGTGCTTTGCTGGCCACCATGCTGGGTTTGTCGCGCATGTTTGAAAGCGACTTGCGTGACGGTAGCCTCGAGCATATGTTGTTGTCCCCGCATTCTTTAGGGCTTATGGTGCTTGGGAAAATCACCGCGCATTGGTTACTGTGCGGGGTGCCCTTGGTAATATTGGCACCTATATTGGGATTGCAGTTTGATTTGAGCCCGCAGGCCTTGTCGATGTTGTGCTTGTCATTGTTGTTGGGCACGCCGGTGTTGTCTTGTGTCGGTGCCATCGGTGCGGCGTTGACCTTGGGCGTTCGTGGTGGCGGTATCTTGATTTCCCTGTTGGTGTTGCCCTTGTATGTGCCGGTGCTGGTGTTTGGTGCCGGGGCAGTGCAAGCCCTTGAGTCTGGTGTGGGTGCGCAAGCCCATGTGTCGATTTTGCTGGCCATGCTGTTGCCCGCCCTGTTTTTCAGCCCTTGGGCTTGCAGTGTCGGTTTACGCATCGCTCTGGAATGAATGAATGGCTATTCGCTGGTTTTATTACGCTGCCCCGCAAAATTTTTATGCATTGGCCGGGCGTCTCTGGCCCTGGTTAGCAGTGCTGGCCACGGCATTGGGGGTCGCGGGTCTGTGGGTGGGATTTGCCCTGGCCCCTGAAGACGCGCAGCAAGGCGAGGGCTACCGCATTATTTTTGTCCATGTGCCTGTTTCCTGGATGTCAATGGTTATTTATTTGGCCATGGCTTTTTGGAGCATTTTGGGCTTGACATTCAATACCCGTTTGTCCGGCATGATGACCCGCGCGCTGGCACCTACCGGCGCGATGTTTACATTTTTGTCGTTGTGGACGGGTGCCCTATGGGGCAAACCCATGTGGGGCACATGGTGGGTGTGGGATGCGCGCCTGACGTCAGAACTGATTTTGTTTTTTCTTTACTTGGGTTACATCGCGCTGACTTCAGCCATTGACGATGTGCGCCGCGCCGACCGTGCGGGGGCTTTGATCGCCATCGTGGGTGCCATCAATGTGCCCATCATTTATTTTTCGGTGAAATGGTGGAACACCTTGCACCAAGGGGCGTCTGTGTCATTGACGCGCTCACCCAGCATGGCGCAATTGATGCTATGGGGCATGTTGCTCATGGCCTTGTCTTTTTGGGTGTATACCTTGGCTATCGTGACCTACCGGGTGCGCAGCCTCATACTTGAGCGTGAGCGCCACACCGCATGGGTGCAGGCCTTGCCTGAGGTTTCTGGAGCAAAAAAATGAGATGGGAAAGCTGGTCCCAATTTTGGGACATGGGGGGCTATGGCTTGTACGTGTGGGGCAGCATGGCGGTCACCGCGCTGTGCATGGGGCTTGAGGTTTGGCTGGCGCGGCAAGCCCAGCGCCAAGCCTTGGCTTTGGCCTGCACCGAGGCCGAGGAGGCATCATGACTTGGAGTCCGCGTCAAAAGCGCTTTGGATTGATCGCTGCCGGTGTGCTGGTATTGTCAGTAGCTGCAGCATTTGTGCTGAATGCTTTCAACAGCAATTTGGTGTTTTTCTTTACCCCGACGCAGGTACTCAACGGTGAAGCGCCGCGCAACAAAATGTTTCGCATCGGCGGCATGGTCAAGGCCGACAGTTTGCAGCGTGACGGCACCCAAGTGTCGTTCGTGGTCACTGATACTATGCACGACATCACTGTGAATTACATTGGACTGTTGCCCGATTTGTTCAAAGAAGGCAAAGGCGTGGTGGCCCAAGGCCATTTGGGCGAAAACGGTGTCATGACGGCCAAAGAAGTCTTGGCCAAACACGACGAAAATTACATGCCGCCTGAGGCCCAGCACGCGCTGGACAAGGCGGCGCAGGCACGTGCTGCCCAATCTGTCAAACCCTGAAGGCAAACTTCACATGATTCCTGAACTCGGTCAATTTTCCTTGGTGCTCGCAACGGTGTTGTCTGTTGTGTTGGGTGTGCTGCCTTTGTGGGGCACCATCAACCGAAACACGGTGTGGCAATCGCTGGCACGTCCGACGGCATTGCTTCAATTTGCCATGGTGCTGGTGTCCTTTATTTGCCTGTCCTTGGCTTTTTTGGGCAACGATTTTTCGGTCAAGTATGTGGCTGAGCATTCCAACCGTTTGCTGCCCAAGCTCTACCAGTTCTCCGCAGTATGGGGCGGCCATGAAGGTTCATTGTTGTTGTGGGTGTTGATGTTGACCGGTTGGACCGCTGCGGTAGCGGTGTTTTCTCAAAGCCTGCCTTTGAACATGGTGGCGCGGGTGTTGGGCGTGCTGGGTTTGGTGTCGGTGGGCTTCATGGCGTTTATTTTGCTCACCTCCAACCCGTTTGACCGTTTGTTTCCCATACCTGCTGACGGCCGGGATCTCAACCCCTTGTTACAAGACCCGGGCTTGGTCATACACCCGCCCATGTTGTACATGGGCTATGTGGGCATGTCGGTGGCGTTTGCATTTGCCATTGCCGCCTTGATATCCGGCAGGCTGGACGCCGCTTGGGCGCGCTGGTCGCGTCCTTGGACGGTGATTGCTTGGGCATTTCTCACCTTTGGCATTGGTTTGGGTTCTTGGTGGGCGTATTACGAACTGGGCTGGGGCGGTTGGTGGTTTTGGGACCCGGTAGAAAACGCTTCGCTGATGCCTTGGTTGGTGGCCACGGCGTTGATCCATTCCTTGATGGTCACAGAAAAGCGCGGCAGTTTCAAAGCCTGGACGGTGTTGTTGGCGATTGCCGCTTTTTCTTTGTCCTTGCTAGGTACTTTTTTGGTGCGCTCTGGCGTGTTGACCTCGGTGCATGCTTTTGCAACTGATCCCGCACGTGGTGTATTCATCCTGTGTTTTTTGGCGGTGGTGGTTGGTGCCTCATTGGTCTTGTTTGCCTGGCGTGCCCCGGCGGTCACTTTGGGTGGCAGCATGGGCCTGATATCGCGTGAATCTTTTTTGTTGCTCAACAGTGTGCTGCTGGTGGTGGCCACCGGAGCGGTGTTGTTGGGCACGCTGTACCCGTTGGTCATTGATGCGCTCAACTTGGGCAAGCTGTCTGTGGGGCCCCCTTATTTCAACTTGGTGTTTGCGCCGCTGATGGTGCCGCTTTTGTTTGTGTTGGTACCCGGTACGGTGGCGCATTGGCGCGAAGCGCGCTTGAACGATATGGTGTATCAATTGCGCTGGGTCGGGCTGGGTGCGTTGCTGTTGGCCATTGTGCTGCCGTTCATGTTTGGCAAATGGTCGGCCGGTACGGCCTTGGGGGTGTTTCTGGGCATGTGGGTGGCGCTGGGCAGCTTGCAACACGTGGTCGAGCGTATCCGCAAACCCGGACGCATCGGCGGATCGTTCTGGGGCATGCATCTGGCACATTTCGGTATGGCCGTGTTGGTCTTGGGCATCACCGGTGTCAAGTCCTATGAAGTCGAGCGCGATGTGCGTATGTCATTGGGCGACACCGTCACCATCGCGCCTTACACCTTCCGGCTGGTAGATATGGTGGACGTGAACGGGCCGAATTACAAGGCCACGCAAGCCCATGTCGAAGTGCTCAAAGACGACCGCGTGATCGAAGTGCTTTATCCGGAAAAGCGCCGTTACTTCTCCAGCGCCATGCCGATGACCGAAGCCGCCATTGACTCCGGCTTGCTGCGCGATTTGTATGTGTCATTGGGTGACCCGATTGCAGGGGATACCCCCAGTTGGAGCATGCGGGTGTATTACAAGCCGTTTGTGCCTTGGCTGTGGGCGGGTGTACTGCTGATGGTGTTCGGTGGCATCCTTGCAGCGCTGGACCGGCGTTACCGTCGCCGTGCCGTGTCGCCAATGCAGACAGCCGGTGAAGCCTTGTCTTCTGCCCCTTGAAGCCATGAATAAAAAGTTTTTGATCCCGTTGGCGCTGTTTGCTGCGTTGGTGGTGTTTTTGGCGGTGGGATTGACCCGTGATCCGCGTGAAATCCCCTCGCCACTGGTGGGAAAGCCTGCGCCTGAATTCAGTTTGCCCATGTTGGTGGGGGACAAAGCTTTTAGCCCCAGCGACATGAAAGGCAAGGTCTGGTTGTTCAATGTCTGGGCCACTTGGTGTGTGGCATGTCGTGAAGAGCATCCGTTACTGGTGGAGTTCTCCAAACAAAGCCGCATACCCGTGGTCGGTTTGAGTTACAAAGAAATTCAGGCCCAAGACCAGCCCAACGGGCCGCTCAAAGAAGCTGACAAATTGCAACTGGCTCGAGAGCGCAGTCTGCGGTTTTTACAGCGACAAGGCGATCCTTACACTTTGTCGGTGTTAGATTTGGACGGCAGTGTGGGCATCAATTACGGCGTCTATGGCGTGCCTGAAACCTATTTGATCGACCGTCAAGGTGTGATTCGTTATAAGCGCGTCGGTCCGTTGACACCGCAAATATTGCAAGACACCTTGCTGCCCTTGATACAAACATTGGAAGCCTCATGAAGTGGATGTTGTTGTGTTGGATGTTGCTGGCTCCTTGGGCGATGGCGCGGGAAGCGCAGCCCATGGCCGAAGACCCGCAGGTCGAAGCCCGTCTGGTGGTGATTGCCGACGAGTTGCGCTGTATGGTGTGTCAAAACGAATCGCTGGCCTCTTCGCACGCCGAATTGGCCGAAGATTTGCGACGCGAAGTGCGCAAATTGATCCGCGACAACAAATCCGACGCTGAGATCAAAACCTATTTGGTTGAGCGTTACGGCGATTTTGTGTTGTACCGCCCACAAGTTAAGCCCTTGACATGGCCTTTGTGGTTTGGTCCTTTCTTCATGCTGCTGTTGGCCATTTGGGGGTTGTGGCGTTATTTGCGCTTGCGCAAAAATGCGCTCGCCATGCAGCACACCATGTCTACCGATACTTCCCATACTGCCGCGCACAAGGATTGAATGAACAACGTACAACTGTTTTTATTGCTGGCCTTGGTGTTGTCCGTGGTGGTGACACTGGTGCTGGCTTGGGCGGCCAAAAGAGCGGCCAAAGACGCCGCCAGCGGTCATCAGCGCCAGCATGTCATGTCGCATGTCAGCGTGTATCGCGAACAATTGTCCGAGCTCGACCGTGAACTCGCCCAAGGCACACTGGACCAAGCTGGCTACGACTTGTCTCAACAAGAATTGACCCAGCGTTTGATGGAGGACGCTCCCGCACCCGAATCCGCAAGCACGGCGCCCGCACCGCCTGTCCCGCGCATCAAATGGTTGATCACTGGTTTGTCTTTGCTGGTCCCCGTGGCTGCGTTCAGCTTGTATTTTTATGTCGGCACACCGGTGGCGCTTGACCCAGCATTGGTGGCGCAGGCCAATGGTGAAGAGGAAATCACGCCGCAAAAGCTCGAAACCATGGCCGAGCAACTCAGCCAGCGACTGGAAAAAGAGCCTGAGAATGCCGAAGCCTGGGTGATGCTCGGTCGTATTCAGCGTGCCTTGGCGCGATATGACCAAGCCGATGCCGCTTTGCAAAAAGCGCTGGCCTTAGAGCGCAATGACGACCTGATGATTGAACGTGCCGAGGTGCTGGCGCAAAAAAACAATGGGGTGTTCAAAGGCGAACCCTGGGCCATCATCAACAGCGTGCTCAAAGCAGATCCGCAAAATGGCAATGCATTGTTGTTGGCGGGCAGCGCCGCTTTCTCGGAAGAACGATTCAAGGATGCGTTGGGGTATTGGGAAAAAGTTCGTGGCTTGTTGCCGCCGTCGTCCCCCGATTTGCCAGCGTTGGCCGAGGCCATTGACAAGGCACGTGAGCGTTTGGGCTTGCCGCCACAAGCGCCGCTCAGCGCAGGCAATGCACCGGCCAGTGCCGGCGTCGCCGCCAAACCCGCCAGCGATGGCACCGAGCGCATCAGTGGGCGCGTGGTGTTGTCGCCCGATATTGCGTCTCAGGTATCAGGCAAAGACACGGTGTTTATTTATGCCAACGCTGCCGAAGGACCACGCATGCCGTTGGCGATTGTTCGAACCACGGTGGATAAATTGCCCTACGACTTTGTGCTGGACGACAGTCTGGCCATGAACCCCCAAATGAAGCTGTCGCAAGTGAATTCGGTGATGGTGAGAGCGCGTATTTCTAAAACTGGCAACGCCATGCCGCAAGCAGGTGACTTTGGCGCCAGTGTCGGGCCGGTCACGCCTGGCAGCTCCGACAAAGTGCAATTGACCATTTCGCAACCTTTGACGCCTTGAGCGCCAAGGTTGCCGGTTATCAACCCATCAACAAACCATGGGTGCGCGCAAAGTGCAGGGTTTGTGTGCGGCTTTTCACACCGAGACGGCGAAACAGTCGCCACAAGTGAACTTTGACCGTGTGCTCGCTGATGTTGAGTTCGGCGGCGATGTCGCGGTTGGACAAACCGCGGTCTAGCATCAGAATCAATTGTTTTTGGCGTTTTGACAATTTGATATCGCCAACCACCACGGCATCCGCGTCGACTTCATCTTTGTCTGATTTCAAAATATCTTGGATGGCCGCAGAAATTTCGGCGGTATCGGTGGATTTCTCAATATAAAGGTCTGCGCCTGCTTCTAGACAAGCGTCACGGGCTTCGCCAGAGGGCATAGCGGACAACACCACCAAAGGTACTTCGGGGTACATTTTTTTCACGTCTGAAATGGCTGTGGCGCCTTTGACACCGGGCAGCAATAAGTCGAGTACAAAAAGTTCGGGTTCACCGTTTTTAATCAAAGCGGCTTGCAGTTCGCTGAACTTTTCCAATTCCACCACCTTAGAGGCAGGGCGAAGTCGTCGCAAAAGCATGCCAATCATCTGGCGAACCATGGGGTGGTCATCAATCACATATAAGCTCATCGTTGTTCTCCGGTGTCAATAATTTAGGCCCATGGCCTCGCGCACATCGCGCATGGTTTCTTGCGCCGTGGCACGTGCACGCTGTGTTCCAGCGTCAACGATATCACGAACAAGGCGGGGATTGGAAACAAAAGGTTCGGCGCGTTCCAACATAGGTTGCTGTTCTGCAATGATGGCGTCGATGACAGGTTGCTTGCACTCTAAACAACCGATACCTGCGCGAGTGCATTCGGTTTTTACCCATTCGCGGGTGGTGACAGGCGAATACACCAGATGGAACTGCCACACAGGGCAGCGGTCTGGGTGACCGGCGTCGGTGCGCTTGACCCGTGCTGGGTCGGTGGGCATGCGTTTGACCTTGTTCTCGATGCTGGCGGCGTCTTCGCGCATGGCTATGGTGTTGTGATAGCTCTTGCTCATTTTTGCGCCGTCCAAGCCGGGCAATTTACTGGCTTCGGTCAGCAGCGCATGCGGTTCAGTCAACACCGCTTTGCCCGTGCCTTTGAAATAGCCTTCCAACCGCTCGCGGTCTTTGTCCGTCAATTCAGGCGCGGTTTGTAGATAACCCATGGCGCCTTCCAGCGCCTTGGTGTCACCGGTTTCCTGGAATTGTTTGCGGGACTTTTCAAACCGTTTGAGGCTGTCTTTGGGCAATTTGGCCAGACAGATTTGCACCAAAGCATCAAAGTTGGGCTCACGGCCGTACAAGTGGTTAAAACGGCGAGCCGCCTCACGGGTCAGTTCGACATGGCTGGCTTGGTCTTCACCCACCGGCACATGTTTGGCCTTGTAAATCAGGATGTCAGCGGCTTGCAAAAGTGGGTAACCCAAAAAACCGTAGGTGGTCAGGTCTTTGTCTTTGAGCTTTTCCTGCTGGTCTTTGTAGGTGGGCACGCGTTCCAACCAACTGATGGGCGTGCCCATGGCCAGCAATGTAAACAGCTCGGCATGCTCTGGAATACGACTTTGTAAAAACAAGGTGCATTGGTTGGGGTCTAGGCCGGCAGCGAGCCAGTCGATCACCATTTCATAGACATTTTTTTCAATGATTTCACGGCTTTCGTAATGCGTCGTGAGCGCATGCCAGTCGGCCACGAAATAAAAGCATTCCATCGATGCTTGTAAGCGCACCCAGTTTTTCAAGGCACCGTGGTAGTGGCCAAGGTGAAGTGCGCCGGTCGGGCGCATGCCGGAGAGAACGCGATCTGTCATGGGGTGGTCAATAGAAACAAATTGGCCAATGGCTGCAACAACCACTGGATAGAAAACACAGAGGCGTTCATGATGGGTGTCATCCACAACGCGTTGACCACGCCGAGCAATACCAAGCCCATGACAATGAAAAACCCGAAACGCTCAACCTGCGCGAAACCGACGGCAAGCCGCCAAGGCAACAAACCCACCACAATGCGCCCGCCATCCATGGGTGGAATGGGAAACAAATTGAAGGCAAACATGACCAAGTTGGTCAATACGCCCGCTTTGGCCATGTCGGTGAAAAAACGCTCTTCGACATCAAAACCGCTGAGTAAATAAATCGCAACCATCCACAAAATGGCTTGCAGCAAGTTGGCCACTGGACCGGCCAAGGCGACCCACACCATGTCGCGTTTGGGGTGACGTAGGCGGGAGACATCTACCGGCACAGGCTTGGCGTAACCAAACAAAAAATTGCCCGCAGTGGCGAAATAAAGAACCAGCGGTATGGCGATGGTGCCCACCAAGTCAATATGCGGAACAGGGTTGAGTGTGACGCGGCCCAAGGCCCAGGCGGTGTTGTCGCCAAAAAGCTTTGCGGCATAGCCGTGCGCCGCCTCATGCAAAGTAATTGCCAGTAATACCGGCAAAGCATGGGTGGTGATTGTTTGAACTATTTCATTGAAATCCACAGTTTCATTCTCTCACTAAACCCGTCAAATTTGATATTGAACCGATAAAACTCAGTAATATTTTTCATTTATCTGATGCGCTAGGGATTGCCCTAAAGGCACGTCTTCAGAGGACTCATAGCCCCAAAAGGCCTACATCGCCAGCGCCTTGTCTGATTAAAAGGGGGGCATCCCCTGCTCCCATGGGGGTTAAGTCAACCACCGTGGTGGCTTGCATGGCGCAGGCCCCGGCATCGATGACTGCAGCGAGTTGATGTTCGAACCGCTCGCGTATGTTCTGGCCATCGTTCAGCGGTTCGGTTTCCCCCGGGGGGATCAGCGTGGTGGCCAGCAAAGGTGCACCGTGTAAGGCCAACAATGCCAGCAAGCACAGGTGTTGGGGCACCCGCAAACCAATGGTTTTACGTTGGGGGTGGGAAACGCGTCGCGGCACTTCTTTGGTGGCTTCCAAGATGAAGGTATACGCACCCGGCGTGGCTGCTTTGAGCAACCGAAACTGACGGTTATCCACTTTGGCGTACAGCGCTAATTCACTTAAGTCGCGGCACAGCAAGGTGAGGTGGTGCTTATCATCCACTTCACGCATGCGGCGCATCTGGTCGACGGCGGTTTTATCGTCCAGGTGACAAACCAAGGCATAACTGGAATCGGTGGGCACTGCCAAAACGCGGCCTTGGCTCAGCAAGGCCACCGCTTGTTTGAGCAAACGAGGTTGCGGATTGTCGGGATGGACTTGCAGCCATTGGGCCATGGAAAAAAACCGCGTTGCGGTGAAGTTATTGGATGCGTTCGGCCAACAGCTCCCAGACCGGGGTCAGGTCACCAGGCAACCAAGGCAGACTGCCCAAATCGGTGTGGCTTTCCTGCGGGCTGTGGAAATCGCTGCCGCGCGACGCCGCCAGTTCAAATTCGCGCGCCATGTCTGCATAAGTGATGGCTTCCTGTGCCGAGTGGCTGCCAGTGACCACCTCGACCGCTTGGCCACCGTGGTTTTTAAATTCGGTGAACAAGGCATATTCTTCGGTGGGCGAGAACCCATACCGTGCGGGATGTGCAATCACTGCAACGCCTTGGCTGTCGCGAATCCAACGGATCGCGTCGCCCAATGCAGCCCAGCGATGCGGCACAAAACCGGGTTTGCCTTCAGTTAAAAAACGTCTGAACACTTCGTGGGTGTCCTTGCACACGCCGGTCTCCACCAAATAACGGGCGAAATGGGTGCGGGAAATCAAATCTGGGTTGCCCGCGTAAGTGAGTGCGCCTTCAAAACTGCCTTGTATGCCCACTTTGGCCAAACCAGCTGCCATGTCTTTGGCGCGTTCGTGTCTGCCGCCACGGGTGCTTAGCAAGCCATTTTGTAGCTCGGGGCTGTGGATATCAAAGCCCAGACCCACGATATGCACGGTGCGTCCGGCAAAGGACACAGAAATTTCGGTACCACTCAAGTAGCCCATGCCCAAGGCTTTGGCGGCTGTGGCCGCTCGGGTTTGCCCGCCGATTTCGTCATGGTCGGTCAGGGCCCATAACTCGACACCATTGGCGTGTGCTCTGGCGGCCAGTGCTTCAGGCGTGAGCGTGCCGTCTGAAATGACGGAGTGGCAATGCAAATCGGCGTTGAGGATGTTCACCACTTTATTCTAGGCGGTGCGCATGTTTTCTATCTGCAGTTTCAGTTTTCTCTGTCCTTGCCAATGGTCAAGCACCAAACGGTAAGCGAGTTCGGCTTGCGGCGGCAAGGCCTCTTGTCGGCCAAACCAGATGCCATCGATCAATTGGCCGTGCAAGCGCAGTTTCAGCGACAAATGCTTTTCACCAACGATGCGTTGGTTCAGCACGTCGATCTGGTCTTGAAACACCGGCATGTCAAAACCTTGTCCCCAGACCTGTTCTTGCAGTTCAATGGCCACATCCGGTCGCAGGTGCTGCGGCGGCAGCGGGCCGTCTGTTTCCAGTGATTGCGCCAGTGTGGCTGCGTCCAGCCATTGCGCGGCAATCTGTTGCAATGCGACTTCAAATGTGGCGAGGTCGTCTTCTAGCAAGGTGCAACCAGCGGCCATGGCGTGGCCGCCGAAACGCAGCAGCAAGCCCGGGTGCAGTTTGACCACCGCGTCCAACGCGTCGCGCAAATGAAATCCGGGAATCGAGCGACCCGAGCCTTTCAACACTGCCTGGCCCTCAGATTCGCTGGCGGCAAATACAAAACACGGACGATGGTGCAAGTCTTTCAAGCGCCCCGCCACAATGCCGACCACGCCTTCATGAAACTCTTCGTCATACACACACAGGGCAGGCGGGGGTTCGTCCTCGTGGTCCAACAACGATTCTGCGATCAACAAAGCCTGATCGCGCATGCCGGTTTCTATGCTGCGGCGTTCGCGGTTGATGGCGTCGAGTTGTTGCGCCAGTTGCATCGCTTGTGCAGCATCGTCGGTGCGCAAGCATTCGATGCCCAAGCGCATGTCAGACAAACGCCCGGCGGCGTTGATGCGCGGCCCCAGCGCAAAGCCCATGTCTTGGCTGATGGCTTGCGCAGGTTCGCGCCCGGCCACTTGAAACAAGGCTGCCATGCCCGCTGGCAGCAAACCGCGTCGAATTCTTGCCAGCCCTTGGGACACCAAGCGCCGGTTGTTCGCGTCGAGTTTGACCACATCGGCAACAGTGCCCAAGGCCACCAAGGGCAACAGGCTATCCAGCCGCGGTTCGCTGTCTTTGTCAAACACCCCGCGCTCGCGCAAGCAAGCCCGCAAAGCCAGCAACACATAAAACATCACCCCAACCCCGGCCATGTGCTTGCTGGCAAAGCCACAGCCTGGTTGGTTCGGATTGACCAAGGCATCGGCCTCAGGTAACGAGGCGCCGGGCAAATGGTGGTCGGTCACCAACACTTGCATGCCCAATTGCCGCGCGGCGGCAACGCCCTCGACACTGGCAATGCCGTTGTCGACCGTCACTAGCAATTGCGCGCCGCTGGCATGCACCCGTTGCGAAATAGAGGGCGTGAGCCCGTAGCCATCGACCACGCGGTCTGGCACCAAAAAATCGACATGCGAAGCACCCAACATGGCCAATCCGCGCAAGCCCACCGCACAGGCCGTGGCGCCATCGCAGTCGTAATCGGCGACGATGCAAATGCGTTTTTTCGCAGCTATGGCGTCTGCCAACACAGCGGCGGCTTGTGCCATGCCTTTCATGCCAGCGGGTGGCAGCAATTGCGCCAGAGAGTTGTCTAAATCAATCGGGTCGCTGATGCCTCGCGCTGCGTACAAACGCGCCAGTAACGGGTGTATGCCGGCTTGCTCAAGCGTCCAAACGGCTCGCGGCGGGGCGTCGCGCATGATGAATTTCATGACAAAAGTTTCACCCAAGACTGCGGGCGAATTTTTTGCAAGAACTGTTGCCACAGGGATGGGCTGTTGGCTGTGACTGTCAGGCAGCGATCCGTCCCGCACAACACCAGGCTGTCGCCTTGTTGTAAAGCCGGTGCCATCAGGGCGTGCGCCAG
This sequence comes from Bordetella parapertussis, assembly GCA_945907335.1. GTDB lineage: Bacteria > Pseudomonadota > Gammaproteobacteria > Burkholderiales > Burkholderiaceae_C > Limnohabitans. Next base: position 14,682 of record CAMDSU010000012.1, read on the forward strand.
TTCTTCCCAAGCTGCGGCCCATGCCGCCGGATGCTGTTGCAGGAAAGTCTCGCGCAGTGTGTTGTGCACTTGCACCCCGGTATGCGTCTGCGCTGGCAATGCCCCGCAACCGCTGACCCAAAACGAGTTGATGGCAGGCCAACGGTCGGCGTTGAGGGCGTGTGTGTAGAGAAGCATTTGCATTTCATTTTGCAAACGACGCAGCAAGCGCTGCGCCGCGGTTTGTTCAGACAACTGCTCGATATCGTGCAGCGCATGCATGTCTTGCAGACAGGCGCGTTCCAATGACACACACGGCAAGGCTTGAAACACCCGTGCATGCGCCAAAAAACGACCCGGTGACAACGGGCAGAGATGGATGCCGTCTTCCAGAAAAAATGCTTGCATGGCGTGCATGAACGCCAGAGAGTCTTCGTTACTCAAGTCTTGCGGTTGGTTGATGCGCACACGGCCTTGGTTGAACTCGCAATGGACCAAATCAATGAATGCCCAACCGTGGTCTGCGTCGCAAGTCAAGCCAGATTGCGCGGCTTGCCAAGCAGCCAGGGGCAATTGGTCTGGGCTCACTTGCCAACCCAAGGCTTGTGCCAGCGCCCATTCGTGGGCACAGCACGGGCTGTTCGCTGGCATGGTCATGGCATGTTGAACCGTCGCGCGGCCGAGGGTTTGCAACGACGGCTGCAGCGGCAATGCCTGTAGCGCATGTGCCCAAGGGTTTGCAGTTGCTAAGGCATCGTTTGCCGATGATGTCGGCCATAAGGCATAAGCCACCACATGGACGGTTGCGGAATCGCTGGTTGTCATACAAGGGATTGTGCCGCGGTGCCACAATCGCCACCAATGACTCCTATCCAATGGCCTTATGAATGGTTGATCGGCTGGCGCTACACCCGTGCCGGACGTGCCGCTCGCCGCAACCGCTTTATCTCTTTTATTTCGTCCGTCTCCATGCTCGGCATTGCACTTGGCGTGGCTGCGCTCATCATTGTGTTGAGCGTCATGAACGGTTTTCAAAAAGAAGTGCGCGACCGCATGTTGGGCGTGTTGTCACACATAGAAGTGCTGGCCTACACCAGCGCTTCGCTGATGGACGTTCCGGCTTTTGAGCAGCCGTTGGCGCAGCACCCGCAGGTATTGGCGTATGCACCTTTTGTGTTGTCGCAAGTGCTGATGGCGCAAGGTGAAGACATGCGCGGCGCCATGGTGCGTGGTATCGATCCAGCGCAAGAAACCGCGGTCACGGATGCAGTGGCGCAAGTCAGGCCCAGCATATTGGCGCAGTTGCAACCCGATGCGTTTGCGGTGGTGTTGGGCGCTGAGTTGGCCCGCCAGCTTGGGGTCAAGCCCGGCGAACAAGTGACTTTGATCGCGCCCGGGGGACAGGTCACGCCGCTGGGCGTGGTGCCGCGTTTGAAGCAGTTGCGTGTGGTCGGGGTGATTGATACCGGCCATTTTGAATACGACGCCAGCTTGGCTTTGATGCACATCAGCGATGCGCAACGCATATTCCGGCTCGAGGGCCCCACCGGTTTGCGGGTCAAACTCAAAGATCCGCAGTTGGCTCGCGAAGTGGCGGCAGAACTGGCACCGGTGCTGGGTGTGGATGTGATGGTGCGTGACTGGACCCGCGCCAACCGAACTTGGTTCGCCGCGGTGCAAATTGAAAAACGCATGATGTTCATCATCCTCACCCTGATTGTTGCGGTCGCTGCGTTCAATCTGGTCAGCACTTTGGTGATGACGGTCACTGACAAGCGCGCCGACATTGCTATCTTGCGAACCTTGGGGGCCAGCCCTGCGAGCATCATGGCCATCTTTGTGGTGCAAGGCGCTTTGGTGGGCGTGATTGGTACCTTGTCCGGTTTGTTGCTGGGCCTGTTGGTGGCGTTCAATATTGGCACTATCGTGCCTGCAATCGAGCAAGCCTTGGGAGCGAGCTTTTTGCCCCGTGACATTTACCTGATCAGCCGAATGCCTAGCGACCCGCAGTGGGCCGACATTGGACCGGTGGTCATCATTGCCTTGGTGTTGGCATTGGCCGCGACGCTTTACCCGAGCTGGCGAGCCAGTCGCATTGACCCGGCGGAGGCACTGCGCTATGAATGAACCGGTGTTATCAGCGGAATGCTTAGGTCGCCGTTTTCATGAAGGCGATATTGATGTCACGGTGTTGCAAGGTGTGGATTTCCAACTCCATGCGGGTGAAACACTCGCGGTGGTCGGCGCTTCCGGGTCTGGCAAAAGTACCTTGTTGCATTTGCTGGGTGGCTTGGACACACCGACCACAGGCAGTGTGCAGTTGCGCGGCCAGGCGTTGCGCGGCCTGGATGCCACTGCCTTGGGGCGCTTGCGCAACCAGCATTTGGGCTTCATTTACCAGTTCCACCATTTGCTGCCGGAGTTCAATGCTTTAGACAACGTGGCCATGCCGTTATGGATTCGGCGCATGCCCCGCGCACAGGCAGCACAGCAGGCGCAGGCCATGCTGCATGCAGTGGGTTTGTCAGACCGTATCAAACACACGCCTTCCGAATTGTCTGGTGGAGAGCGCCAACGGGTAGCGATAGCCCGGGCGCTGGTGACCCGCCCCGCTTGTGTGTTGGCCGATGAGCCCACCGGCAACCTAGACCGCAGCACGGCAGACAAAGTGTTTGCGTTGATGCTGCAATTGGCAAAGCAGCAAGGCACTGCATTTGTGTTGGTCACGCATGACGAAGCATTGGCGGCGCGTTGTGACCGGCAATTGCGGTTGGTGTCAGGCCGCTTGCAGCTTTGAATACGTGTTCAGTCTTTGCCGTGTTGGGGTGAATTGAAACGAATATTCCCGTGGCTAACTTTCTTACTTAAAGTGCAGTGTGCGGCAAGCCATGTCAGTGCCCCGTCGGTATTGGCCACAATGCAGGGATGGGTTGGATAGACAGTCATTGCCATTTAGACGCAAACGAGTTTGCCGCAGACCGCGACGCGGTGCGTGCATCAGCGCGTTCTGCGGGTGTGGACTTGTGCGTGATTCCGTCGGTAGAGCTCAGCAACTTTGACACCGTGCGAATGCTGGCGCATCAACACGGCGATGTGTACGCGCTGGGCATTCATCCGATGTACACGCCTCAAGCAGCAGAAGCCGACTTGCAAACGCTTGAGGCGCAATTGCTTCAGCATCGCAGCGACCCGCGCTTGGTGGCGGTGGGTGAAATCGGCTTAGATGGTTTTGTGCCGGGCTTGGACATGGCGCGTCAACAACTGTTTTACAAAGCCCAACTGAGATTGGCGCAACAACACGACTTGCCCGTCATCTTGCATGTGCGGCGCAGTGCGGATTTGCTGTTGCAAGGCTTGCGGCAAACGCCTGTCATGGGCGGCATCGCGCATGCGTTCAATGGCAGTTTGCAACAGGCGAAAATGTTCATAGACATGGGTTTCAAACTCGGTTTTGGCGGCGCGTTGACTTACGAGCGTGCCTTGCAATTGCGCCGCTTGGCGACCGAGTTGCCGCTGAGCGCATTGGTCTTGGAAACCGATTCGCCTGACATACCGCCGCATTGGTTGTATGTGACCGCCGAGCAGCGCGAGGCGGGTGTGGCGCAAGGGCGAAATACACCGGCGCAGGTGCCGCGCATCGCGCAGGTGCTGGCGGATTTGCGTGGTGTGTCGGTGGAGGAAGTGCGGGAGGTGACGACGCAGAATGCGAAACAGGTGTTGGGTTTATCAACAATAGCGACAATCCCCCCATGACAGCCACTCCCCCCAAACTTCCGCAAGTGAATATGTCCGAGCACGGTAAGGTGCGCTATTTGCATTTAGGCACGGCTTGGGTGCAAGGGTCGATGTGGGTGAAAAAGCCTAACGACATCGAATTGGAATATGTGCAACGCATGCAAGCTTGGCTGCTGTTTCACGAGGCAGATGATGTGGGTGATTTACACGCCATGCAATTGGGTTTGGGCGCAGCGACATTGACCAAACATTGCTACCGCGTGCTGGATATGCGCACCACCGCCATCGAGCTCAACCCGCAAGTGGTGGCCGCTTGCCGCACTTGGTTTGAGTTACCGCCGGATGACGAGCGTTTAAACGTCGTGCTGGGGGACGCCGCCGAGGTCGCTGCACACACACATTGGCAAGGGCAGGTGGATGTGTTGCATGTCGATTTGTATGACGACGAAGCTGCTGCGCCTGTCTTGGACGACCCGGCGTTTTACAGCCATTGCAAAAAACTGCTGACTCAACGGGGGTGTATGGTGGTGAATTTGTTTGGTCGTTCTTCCAGTTTTGACCGGTCGGTGGCGCATATCAGCGAGTCGTTCGGGGCGGATGCCATGTGGGCATTCAATCCGACCCGCGAAGGCAACACGGTGGTGCTGGCACTTCGCACGGCGCAACACCCCGC